>CAYUDF010000007.1:0-16972 GCA_964443465.1 uncultured bacterium | reverse complement strand
TCATATCCAAACTGCGAACTACGGGAGGAAACATTATGAATCGGAGTACCGCAATACTGGTTCTGATTGGGCTCTCCGTGATCGTTTTCGCGGCGCCTTCACATGCGATCGACCCACCGGAATTCGTCCTCGAATGGAGCGTTGGCGAAATCCCTGACGATCGTCCCGTCGGCATCGGTGTGGATGCGGCGGGAAATGTTTACGTGGCGGACACCATCAACAACCGTATACGGAAGTATACCGGCGACGGGACCTTTCTCCTCGAGTGGGGCACGACCGGCACCGGCGACGGGCAGTTCAATTACCCACGCAGTCCGAAACCGGACGCGAACGGCAATGTTTTTGTGTCTGATACGCACAATCACCGTGTCCAGATGTTCACCAGCGACGGAACGTATATTCTGCAGTGGGGCACTCTGGGCACCGCCGACGGGCAGTTCTACTACTCCAACGGTGTATTCGTAGACCCCACCGGCGACGTTTATGTCACCTGCGGCTTTCATTCCAGTGCTCCCGGCTACACCCGCATCCAGAAATTCACCGGCGACGGGACGTTTCTCCTCAAGTGGGGCAGTTTCGGTGGCGGTAACGGGCAATTCTACAATCCCACCGGTCTGGCCATGGATTCGGATGGGAATGTCTACGTGTCGGACTTCCGGAACAACCGCATCCAGAAATTCACGCACGACGGGACGTTTCTCGCCAAGTGGGGTTCTTACGGTTCCGGCGACGGGCAGTTCGTACGCCCGATCGAGATCGACATAGACGCATGCGACAACGTCTACGTGGCAGACCAACAAAACAACCGCATTCAGGTGTTCAATACCGGGGGGACATTTCTCACCAAATGGGGTTCGTTCGGGTCCGGGCAGGGACAGTTCTATCACCCATGGGACGTCGCCGTCGACGCCGACGGCAACATATTCGTTGCCGACCATGTAAACCGTCGCATCCAGAAATTCGCGTTTGCGCCCGTATCGGTTACCTTGAAAAACGAGAAGGACAGCTTCATCAGACGGAACCGGCCGAACCTCAATGAGGGAGCCAATGAAATGATGCTGGTGAGGCGATTCGGTCCCAGCCGGGCTGTGGTGGGTTTTAGTCTATCGGATATTTCCGCGTCGGGACTGGTGAATGCCACTCTGGTGATGTCGATAAGCGAAACCATTCCACCGGCCAATTGGGGATCCGGGGGCCGAGCGATTGAAGTCCGCAGACTCATGGAAGACTGGGCGGAAGGAAACGGCAGGAAGATGAACGTACCGGCGCCGGAGAAAACCCGCGGCGACGGGGCGGGCGTCACATGGAAGTGTGCGTGGGATGCTGATATCAGCAACAATATGCGCGACTGTCCCGACAACTGGAAGGGCGGTAAACTGGCCGTTGCTCCACGCACGGCAACAACCGCCCTCATCAACAACAGCCAGACGGGCGAGGTGACCTGGGACGTGACACAGGACGTACACGATGCCCTGATCGGCGAGCCATTCTACGGCTGGCTGGTCAGAAAAGCCCCCGAACGGCGGGCCGGACACGTCCGCTTCCACACCAGGGAAGGGGCCTGGGCTGCGGGTGAGCCGAGCCTTGCTCCACGATTGGTACTGGAATACAAATGTCAATCGCTGACAAGCCTGACCCCCGAGTCTTTTGTGATCGATGTGCCTTCGCAAAAAAACAGAACAGACAATTCCCCGCAGGGACAGAGAACTCCGGGATTTAACCTGTCATCCAGCTACCCCAACCCGACCGCCGGGCGCGCCGAAATGGCGTATTCACTCCCTGGCCGGGGTCAGGTGAGACTCGAGGTCTATAACGTTCTGGGGCATCGCGTAACCACTCTGGTCAGCGGGGTCCAGGATGCCGGAACGCACTCTGCTATATGGAACGGAAAAAGCGACAACGGAGCAGAGGTCGGATCGGGGGTATATTACGTACGTCTCAAGCATAACGGCAAGGTGTTGACTAGAAGAGTTGTTCGTGTACGATAAGCAGCGATCGGTGCGTGCGCTACAAGAATCACGTACGAAGGATGTTAAAGTTATACCGATCAAAGGTTAACAACCTTCGTCATCCACGCGGTACGCTACCGAACTCAATATCACGATTGATTATACAAAGGATTGTACAGTGTGCCCACGTGATTGGGTCCGAGCTATGTACCGCCAGAAATATCAATAGATCTGCTCCTGTCGATCTGGATCGATCTCACGGGGTCACATTAGTCGTCCTATCCGGCTATTTAGCCAAACTCTCTACAAACATGTCAAGTTTTGATCGAATTAAAGAGTAAATGGTAGTAAGATTGACGCTGTCAGCCTTCCAAAAGCCACATTCGCAGTTATCTCGTAACCGAATGGAGCCCGCCGTGAAAGCGTTCGTCCCCATAGTACTCATACTTGTTCTGATCACCGCCTCGGCGCTCGCGCAGGAAGCGTTTGTCGGGAACACTCTAATATCGCCCCGTAATACCAACGAAACATTCCTGATCGACATTAACTTTAATATTATAAAGACATGGCACGGAGCCACCGGTCCGGCCGAAATCGCCTACTTGCTTCCGGATGGTTCTCTCCTCAGGCCGACCGCCGATCTGAACGCAGTGTTTGGGGCTGGCGGAGCCGGTGGCCGCATACAGAAAATCGACGCGAATGACAACATCGTCTGGGACTTCCTCTGCTCCGACAGTCTCCTGCTGCAGCACCACGATATCGAACCCATGCCAAACGGTAATGTCCTGGTGATCGCGTGGGAGCGGAAGTCTAAAGCGGAGGCGATCGCAGCTGGCCGCCAGAACATACCTTTCGGCGAGGTCTGGCCGACGGCAATACTGGAGTATCGACAAACGGGACCTGCGAGGGCTGTCGTCGTATGGGAGTGGCACCTGTGGGATCATGTCATTCAGGATGCCGACTCCACCAGGGAAAATTTCGGAGTGCTCGCCGATCATCCCGAGCTGGTAGACATCAACCATCCGCCGGCAAGAAACGGCAGCTTTGATCACGCCAACGCGATCGACTATAACCCCTATCTCGACCAGATACTGTTCAGCGCTCGCGCAATGAGTGAGATCTACGTCATCGACCACAGCACAACAACCGCGGAGGCCGCCGGCCACACAGGAGGCAACAGCGGACGGGGCGGAGACATACTCTACCGTTGGGGAAATCCGCTGGTATACGATCGAGGAAACGGAAGCTACCGGCACTTGTTCAGCGTACACGGGGCCGTTTGGATCGACTGCGGACTGCCCGGTGAAGGCGGAATCCTGATCTTTAACAACGGTTTTCGTCCCGGCCCGGCCCCGGATTATTCCACCGTCGTGGAGATTGCTCCCCCCATAAACGCGAACGGCGACTATTCAATTGAACCGGGTGAGCCATTTGGGCCAGTAACTCCTGTGTGGGTTTACGAAGATCGGCCTGCATTCTATTCCCAAAACAAAGGCGGCGCTTATCGTTTGCCCAACGGCAACACCCTCATCTGTGAGTCGAACGCCAACAACATTTTCGAGGTAACGGTAACCGGAGAAAAAGTCTGGGCGTATAACCCGCCGGGAGAAGTGCACAGGGCTCAACGTTACTGGACGTCCGTTCAAACGCTGGTAGCGGATCTGGACATTAAACCTGGGTCCTGTCCTAATCCGTTTAACACGAAGTGGCTGAAGCCCCCCGATGACGGAAACGGCAAAGCAAAACCTCAAAAGGGCGGCGTGCTGCCGACAGCGTTACTTGGCGGGTTTTGTTTCGATGTTTCCAATGTCGACTTGTCCACAATCCTCCTCGAGGGAGTCCCGCCCTTGAAGAGCAGCTACGAAGACGTCGCGGGACCCGCGGGTGGCGGCGATTGCGCCTGCACCACCGACGGGCCGGACGGGCACATGGATCTGACATTGAAGTTCAGCCGACAGGAAATCGCCGCCGGTCTCGGCAGCGCAGGCAACGGCAATACGGTGACGCTGACGCTGACGGGTTCGTTGTTGGACGGAACACCTTTCGAAGCAGCCGATTGCGTGACGGTTCTCGCCAGAAAGCAGGTACGGTTCACCGAACCGAAACAGGTCGCCCTGTATCCAGCCCTTCCCAATCCGTTCAATCCGCAAACGACCATAAGGTACGAGCTGAATGAACGTGGTCATGTGTCGTTGGCGATATACAACGTGGCGGGGAAACGGGTGCGAACGCTTGTAAACGAGATTAAAATGCCGGCAGCGGGTGGATACTCGGTGACCTGGGACGGTCGCAGCGATGCGGGCAACCCGGTCCCCAGCGGTGTGTACTTCTACAGACTGGTCACCCAGAACTTTATGCAGACAAGGAAAATGATCTTATTGAAGTAATTGCATTTGGCCTTGATGGCGACTCCCAATTAAAGTTAATCAATTCCCTAACCGGTTTTAAGGCGCACCAGCACCATGCCCAGGAAACCGGCGCCTAAGCCAATGAACATCCCGGAGACCATATTTCCCAGGGCCCAACCGATTCCCATTCCAATAAACAAACCTGCCGGGATACATACCCCGGGGACTTCCCACTTGTTCTTTGATTCATCCTTCTCATCGGTCATCTATATTACCTCCGTCAATTTGGTTCCGTTTGTCGACAAAGATGTCGCAGTTGGTCCCCGCGGGGTCGCCGTAAACAGTGATCGATCCGGCTTGAGAATGTGCCGGGGCAATCAACAGGCACAAATATAGCACAAAGCAATAACGTTTATTTCAGAAGAAGAGCTTTTTTCGAAAGGGTTTTTTTGCCGACGGTGAGCCTGTAAAAATAGACTCCGCTCGATACCTGGCTACCCCTCTCGTCGAATCCGTCCCATTTCTCGGAATAGTTGCCGGGTTTCATCTTGAGATCCACCAGTGTGCGGATGAGCCTGCCCGAGGTATCGTAGATCGACAGCGTTACGTGCTGCGCGGTGTCGATGACAAACGGGATCTGGGTCGTTGGATTAAACGGGTTCGGGTGGTTCTGACGAAGTGACAACACGCCCGCCAGCGTGTTGACCTGTGTCTCGAATGAGGCGACTCTGTCGCCGTTTTCTTTGATAGCGACGCGATATCGATACGTCTCTCCCGGCTCGGCGGTGTGATCCTCGTAGATGAAGTCGTCCTCCTGCTGATGGACGCCGTATTCCGGCATCCGCTGAAACGTTCCCTGTGAACCGCGAGCACGCGTGATATCAAATGAGAGTTCACCGCTCGCATCGATCAACCGCCACGTAACCTCGACACGGTTCTGTTTCCAGCACGAATCGAATGCCTGGAGTACAACGGCTACCGTGCCCGTTTCGGACCTGAGAATTGCGCCTGCAAAGCCCACAACCGTCGCCATTGTACCGTCGTAGTACACGTCGAGGAGGTGCCGGGCGACTCCGGTCGGCTCCGGCACCCATGAGGTACCGCCGTCGGTCGTGCGGAGACAGTTCACGCGTCCTCTATCGGGCCATCCAACGACAACAGCGTTTGAGACGTCGGCGAAGGCTACGGACCAGAGCACTTCCGCATCGTCCCCCGTACTGAGCTGGGTCGTCCACGTCACACCGCCGTCGGTCGTTCGAAGAATCGTGCTAAAGTCTCCCACGGCCAATCCGTTGTCGGCGTCGGCGAAATCGACCCCATACAGCCACGCGTTTGACATGGCGTGGGGTACGTCAAGCCATGTCGTTCCTCCGTCCGTCGTTCGAAGAATAACGTAGTCGCCCACCGCAACGCCGTGATTTGCATCGGTAAAGCACACGTCCCACAACGGTTCATCCGTACCGCTCGCCTGCGGCGACCACCCGGCTCCGCCGTCGACTGTCCGCAGAATAACTCCGTTCATCCCTACCACCGTACCCGTGTTGGCGTCCGCCATCGATACACCGTTGAGCCGCACCGTCACACCGCTCGACTGCACGCTCCAGTTGACACCACCATCTACTGTAGTAACGACGGATCCGCTATCCCCGACCACCACACCATTCAGTGCGTCTGAAAAAGAAAGATCGACAAGTCTCACCGATCCGGCCGGCTGTACCGACCAGTTTGCTCCACTGTCACTTGTATGAAGAATCTTTGCGCCGCCGTCTGATACGCCATTCGAATACGCAACCGCGATACCTGTCGACGGATCCGTAAAGTGCACACGGGATACATCTCCACCCGTGTAACCGGATCGGCGCTCCATCCACGTCAACCCGGCATCATTTGATCCCAGGATCGCACCGTCGGTTCCGACCACAACGCCACAACCACCCGCGGGACGAGCGACTCCCATGAGCGCTACGCCCGCCGGATTGTTGACGACCGACCAGGTGACACCCGAATCGATGCTCCTGAATAAATCGAGTCCGGCGGCAACGGCCGTTTCCGCGTCGAGAAACACTACACCCCGTAGCCAGTTCGACGTAGCAATTGGACGCGGGATCCATGTCAATCCACCGTTCACCGTCTGGAGAACTTCACCGTCGCGGCCCACCGCCAGTCCCGTGTTCGCATCGGCAAACGTCACCGCGAACAGTTGTCCGGTGAAAGTGTTTTCCGTAACAAGCGTCCAAAAATCCCCGCCGTCAACCGTACGGACGATCGTCGCGGACCACCCGACTGCCACACCCGTGCTCGCGTCGGCAAACGCTACTTCTTCAAGAGGCAGCGTCGTCCCGCTCGACACCGCAAGCCACGAGTCGCCACCATCTCTCGTGCGAAGAAGATTTTCGTCGGTTTGTTTGCTCCCCCATCCCGAAATAAATCCCCTCTCTCCGTTGATCATGTACACGGACAAAAGAGTTCCCGTCGTTCCGCTCGTTTTCGGCGACCATGTGTTTCCACCGTCGGTCGTACGCAGAATCAAGCCTTCGTTGCCCACCGCCACACCGTTCAAATCGTCGATCAAATAAACGCCGCGCAGATTCGTTTCTGTTCCGCTCGACAGAACTACCCAGGTCTGTCCTCCGTCGGTCGTACGGATGATCGTTCCGCCCCCGCCGACGGCAAGTCCCGTTTGGGCGTCGGCGAAGTAAACATCGTTGAGTGCGTTTCCCTGCGGCAGCGGATTCTGCCACACCCAGTCCGACGCGGTTCCGGGGGCCGGACCGGCAATCAGCAGTAATATAACGAGTGCAGGCAAAAAGTGGATTGGACGGCAAGAGTCGGAGAAAGAAGCCTCAAGCACCATGATCTCCCCGTTTGGAGTTGTAAACGTTAGATGACTAGCGTTGATTATAGACTCATTCGTCCTCTTTTACAATGGGGGTCTGGGTATGTTTTTGGGCGGCGCGAGACTCAAAGTTGGGCAGCTTCAAACTCGGCGAACATCTCCTGTGCCTCGGCCAAATGCGCGAGCGGTGTGTAGCTACACACCGTGTCGAACTCGGCCCATAGCGCTTGTACAGCCGGATTGCTGTGCGCCTGCTGGACGGCCTCTGCAGATCGCCACTCGAACACCTCTACAATCGTGCCATCTCCGGCACGCATGACGTAAGCAGGCTTGTCTGTTACAAGCTGCTCGGTCTGCAGAACCTGAAAATGCTTATTAACAACTGCCGCGAGCTGTTGCTCATTGCCGGGTTTCGGCGTGTAAGCGACGAGGGCGAGATAAACGAGCGCCATACCTAAATTTATTGATCCGGTTATGGCCTAACGAGATCGTTTGATGCCGAGCGATTTTATCTTTGATGCGAGAGTTGTCGGTTTGATTCCCAAAAGAAACGCGGCGCCACCCGGGCCGTAAACCTTGCCACCCGTATTTTCAAGGGCAGCGACAATACTCTCCCGTTCGCGGCGCTTGATATCGGGAAGTGGAACAACGTCGCTTTCGTTAAGATGGGTTTTTGTTTTTCGCTTGTTGGTGAGGCCCAACGTCAGCGAGCCGCCCCGGGACATGATAACCGCGCGTTCGATGACGTGTTGCAGCTCGCGGACGTTTCCTGGCCAATCGTATCGCGTCAGTTCTTCGATGTGATCGTTTGTCAGTTTCGTTGGCGGTACGCCCAGCTTTTTGCACGAATGCTGCGTGAAGTGGATCGCAAGCGGCGGGATATCTTCCCGACGCTCCCGGAGCGGCGGCACCTCGATCGGAAACACGCTGAGGCGGTAATATAGATCCTGGCGAAATCGCCCCTGCCCCGAGGCATGCAGTAGATCCTGGTTGGTCGCTGAGATGACACGCACGTCAACCTTCCTCGAGGTATCATCTCCGACGCGCTCGAATACACCCTCCTGCAGCACGCGAAGCAGCTTGCTCTGCAATTCCAGAGGGATCTCGCCGATCTCATCAAGAAAAATTGTCGCCCCATCTGCAAGTTGGAATCGTCCCACACGCGTCTTCAGCGCTCCGGTAAAAGCACCTTTGACGTGGCCGAAGAATTCGGTTTCGAACAGCTCGCGCGGGATGGATGCGCAGTTGACCTTGATCATCGGCCGGTCGCGTCGGCGGCTCTGTTCGTGAATCGATCGCGCTATGAGCTCCTTGCCCGTTCCGGTTTCGCCGTGGATCAGGACGTTCGCGTCCGTAGGCGCCACGAGATCGACCTGTTGGAGAGTCTTCTTAAGAGCGAGGCTCTCGCCAATGATCTCTCCGAACTTGAGTGCGTCGTTAACCTCTTCTCGAAGATACGCGTTCTCCATCTGAAGTTGAGAACGCAAGCGCTCGATCTCGCCATACGCGCGGATGTTGGCAATTGTCACCGCTGCATGGTCTGCAAACATCCGCAGCCACGAAAAGTCTCGCTCATCGAGTCGCCCACGGCTGAAGATACCAAGAACGCCGATGGTCTCACCGTTGAACACGAGCGGTTGCCCGGCGAACGCGGCGATATGCTCGCGGCTGGCCCAATCCGCATCCACGAGCCATTCCGCACCGCTCGATGAAACCTCGATCAGCATGGGTTCGCCGGTGGCCCCGATGCTTCCGACCTTGAGAATGCCGAGCGGGAAACGCCGAAATTTCCCATCGGTACCCATCCAACGCACTTCGCTATCCAATGGCGACCCGTCGCTCGCGGCAAGATGGAGACACAAGCGCTGGTCCGGGCACTCCGTACGAAACCGGCACTCTCCGCAGATATCACCGGGAGCAATTAACCAGATTCGCGCGAGCGCCAGATCCTTTTCAGCAGCTAATCCCGTAACGATGGTCTGCAGTGCGCCATCGAGCGACCGACGGCGAGCGGCGTCAAGAATAACAATCTGGAGGGCTTCGAAATCCATGAGGTAATAATAAGGCACCACGAACTTTTTAGCAACGATAACTCGTGGTATCACGAGAATTCGTTATACACGGAAGCCCACCAGATATTTTATCTTGTTATTTAACAGGCTGTTATGCCCGTTTTCTTTCTGGCACATGCCGTGCAGTAGGTAATAAGCGCCGATGGCCAACTGAGAATAAGTGAATAAGCCCGAGGTGAAACCGGCGTTTGAAAAGAAAGCGCCATAACGAATCGAAAAGGAGTTATTTCATGGAATCAATCAAGTCAAGACGAGCCGTCGTGGCCGCCATTCTGGTGATAACACTTGTCACCGTTTTCGCCACAATCCCGGTCCAGGTCCGCGCCACTGTCAAGTATCGGACGGTGACCGTGCAGGGCCTCGAGATCTTCTACCGCGAAGCCGGGGACCCCGCCAAACCGACACTGCTGCTGCTGCACGGCTTTCCAACATCATCTCACATGTTCCGGAACCTGATGGTGGAGCTGAGCGATGAGTTCCATCTGGTCGCGCCGGATTATCCGGGTTTCGGTAACAGTGCGATGCCCGCGGTCGATGAGTTCGAATACACGTTCGACAATCTGGCCAAAGTAATGGAGTTGTTCATTACCGAGCTCAAACTCGAACGGTACAGCCTTTATCTCATGGATTACGGCGCACCGGTTGGATTTCGCATTGCCACGCGGTGGCCCGATCGTGTCGACGCGCTAATCGTTCAAAATGGAAATGCTTACGATGAGGGGCTTCTCGAATTCTGGGATCCAATCAAAGCGTACTGGAAGGACCCGTCCGAGACCAACCGGGAGGCGCTCGCGGGGCTCTTGACCCTGGACGCAACAAAATGGCAGTTCACGCACGGTGTCCGCGACGTGGCGACCATCAGCCCCGACAACTGGGGACACGTGCAGCCGCTACTGGATCGTCCCGGCAACACGGACATCCAGCTGCAGCTCTTCTACAGCTACGGGTCCAACCCGCCGCTGTACCCGAAGTGGCAGGAGTACATGCGCATGCACCAGCCGCCCACGTTGATCGTGTGGGGCAAAAACGACGTCATATTCCCTGCCGAGGGCGCGCATCCGTACAAGCGCGACCTCGAGAATCTCGAATTCCATTTGCTCGACACCGGTCACTTCGCCCTCGAAGAGGACAACGGCGAGATCGCATCGTTCATCCGTCGTTTCTTGGACGGCAATGTACTGGTCAAAAACTAGGTAACCAAGTAGCCACAGGAGGCAATTTCATGCAGAAAAAAAACAGCAAAGAACTGACCCTGGTCCTGACGGCCAGCGGTAAAACCGGCCGCCGTGTAGCCGAACGCCTGGAGGCAAAAGGTGTTGCGATCCGCCGCGGTTCCCGCTCCGGCGAGATCCCATTCGACTGGAACGATCGCACGACGTGGGAGCCCGCACTGTCCGGCGTTCAGGCCGCGTATGTTGTCTACACGCCGGACCTCGCGGTTCCGGACGCGCCGCCTGCGATCCGCGACTTTACGAAACTCGCGGCCCGTAGCGGAGTCAAGAAGTTGGTCCTGCTTTCCGGACGAGGAGAAGAAGAGGCCCGGCACTGCGAGCGGATCGTGCAGGACTCCGGCATGGACTGGACGATCGTGCGTGCGAGCTGGTTCAACCAGAACTTCAACGAGGGACAGTTCCTCGATCTCATCGTCGCGGGCGAAGTCGCCCTCCCGGTGGGCAGCGTCGCAGAGCCGTTCATCGATGCCGACGATATCGCCGATGTGGCCGTGGCCGCGCTCACGGAAGACGGGCACGCGGGCGAAGTGTACGAGGTGACCGGACCGCGATTGTTGACCTTCTCCGATGCCATCGCAGAGATCGCGGAGGCTGCGGGCCGGCCGATCCGTTACGTCCAGATCCCCGAGGAGGCCTTCGTGACCGGCCTGACCCAGGCCGGTCTTCCGGCCGACGACATCGAACTGCTGAAGTACCTCTTCACGACCGTGCTCGACGGCCGCAACGAACATCTCAACGACGGCGTCCAGCGGGCGCTCGGCCGTGCACCGCGGGACTTCCGCGAATTCGCCAGGGACGTCGCCGCCACGGGTGTGTGGAACGGCAGCGCAACAGCCAGTAACTAAGTAACCCAAAAGCCACAGGAGGCAATATCATGCAATCGTTTATTCAGAAAACCAGAACCACGGCCATAGCCTTGGCTTTGACCGCACTGATCGTATCGTCGGCTTCGTATACTCACGCCCAGCTGCCCGACCCCGGGATGACGATCGACGAAACAACCGCGCTCGTTATTACGGATCCGCAGAACGATTTCCTCAGCCCCGAAGGAGTCACGTGGGGTGTGGTCGGCAAGAACGTCGAGGCCAACAACACCGTGGAGAACCTCGAGACACTCCTGAAGGTGGCCAAGGAGCAGGGCATCCTTGTGTTCATTTCGCCGCACTACTACTATCCGACCGATCACGGTTGGGAGTTCGAAGGCGCACTGGAAGTGCTGATGCACAAGATCGGCATGTTTGACCGCGTTGATCCGCTGAGCCTCGACGGTTTCGAGGACTCGGGCGCGGACTGGCTGACGCGCTACAAACGCTACATCCAGGACGGGGAAACCGTCGTCACCAGCCCTCACAAGGTATACGGACCGGAACAGAATGACCTCGTGCTCCAGCTGCGCAAGCGCGGCATCAACAAAATTATTCTGGCGGGTATGTCCGCCAATCTGTGTGTCGAGTCACATCTGCGTGAACTGCTCGAGCAGGGATTCGAGGTTGCTGTCGTATCCGACGCCACCGCCGCCGCACAGTTGCCCGACTTGGACGGCTACCAGGCCGCCATGATCAACTTCCGTTTCATTGCCAACGCGCTGTGGACGACGGAGGAAACCAAAGACGCCATGCAGTCGGTCAAGGTGTCGCGCGCGAGCCGATAGTGTAGTGCCGGGAGCCCACCGACACGTGGGCTTCCGGCCAGGCTTAGCCGGCGCCAGCATCGAGGGTTACTGCAGCAACACCATTTTCCTCGTCATCTCGTATCCCGGTGCCGTCATGCGATAGAAGTACACACCTGTTGCCATGCGATTACCGTGGCTGTTCCGTCCAAACCACTCCACTCGTTTTTCGCCTGGTGCCTGCACACCGTCCACCAGGGTCCGCACCAACCGACCCGCCACATCGTATATCCGAAGTGTCACTCGACCACCACCGGCCGGAACATCGTATCGAATCACCGTCGACGGATTGAACGGGTTGGGTCGGTTTTGATACAAAAACGCCGCCAGCGGCGCGCGTTCGGCCTCAACCGTCGCTGAGCGGATTTCGCCGGAGTCTTTCCCTGTAACCACGATCGCGTACCGGTACCGTATTCCCACAGCAGCCGTCAAATCGGTATACCCGCACTCCGTACCCGCCAGCGCATGAGGTGTGAGCAGGATTTCGGCGTCGTCCGTAGCCGTGGAACGGTATACGCGAATCGTCTCGATTGATTCGTCAGTGTGCAGTTCCCAACTCAACTCGATTCCGTCCGCCACCGGTCGCGCGTGAATGCCGGCAATCAATACCGGCGTTATCGTCCCGTCCCTCGACTGGAGGATAACTCCGCCGTCGCCGACGGCAATCGCGGTCTTTCCATCAATAAACGTCACAGCGTTGACGTCGGATGACGCGCCGCCCGACTCACAACGCCACGTAACACCTCCATCGGCTGTACGTAGAATCACGCCGTCGTCGCCGACGGCCAATCCGCTGCTCGCGCCAGCAAAAGACACACCCCCAAGCCACGATGTCGCAACACTGGTTTGGGATTGCCAGTTTGCGCCGCCGTCGTCCGTACGGAGAATCGTACCGTCTTCACCCACAACGGTACCTGACAGGTCATCAACAAAGAAAACATTCCTGAGCTGGACCGTGGTTCCGCTCGTTTGACTCGTCCACGTTGTACCGCCGTTGGTGGTTCTCAGGATGCGCCCCCCGTTTCCCACGGCGGTTCCGAAAAGTGCGTTGCTGAAATCGACGTCGATGAGATATGCCGTCGTCCCGCTCGATTGCGCCACCCACGTGTCCCCGCCGTCGGTCGTACGGAGGATAACACCACCCGACCCGACGACAGTGCCTGTAAGAGCGTTGACAAACGACACCCCCTGCAGCGCCCCGCTCACTCCACTCGATTGCGGGTTCCATGTCGCCCCGCCATCGGACGTACGCAGGATAGTGCCGGAGTATCCAACGGCGGTTGCGCTGAGTGGACCGGCGAAATCGACACCGACGAGGTGTTCGGCCGTCCCGCTCGAAGCGGGCGCCCATGTGTCCCCGCCGTCGTTTGTGCGAACGATGGCGCCGTTCTCGCCGACGGCGATGCCCGTGTAAGCGTCGGCGAACGAGACGGCGTACAGCGGATCAAACGTCCCGCTCGCTTTCGGCATCCAGTCAACCTCACCGAGAGGTGGACACCCGACTATCTCGAGGATCGACAACTGGTCGGCCCGCCACGCGTAGATGATGTTGTTAAAGATGTTAAACGCGATGTATCGGCCGGTCAGCGGTTCCGCGGTCGTTTCGACGGGATTTTCCGGATTCGAAACGTCGTACACGAAGAGGTTTGACGTCACACTTCCCGATCTGAGAAAAAAATAGGTTCTTCCGTCGAAGCCGCCAGTGCTCGAAGCGAGATTTTCCCGGCGTTTCGATGGCGCAGGTTGATCCGGCGCCGATATCGCCGTCCCGGTGTAGTGAACCTCAAAATCGCCGGTGATGTCGCCGGTTAGCAGCCACGTATCGGTGGCGATCAACAGCTCACGATAATAGCATTCCGGGTTCAAAAAAGTGCAGCACGCGTCGAATCCGTGCCGGACCGGCGAGGTCGGATTGGAGAAATCGATAAAGACGTGTTCGATTTCGGGCCATTCGTGGCTGTCTTTGTAACAAATTGACCGCGCGCCGCTCACATAGCATCTCGTGTTACTGAACACCGGTCCGCCGCCGTGGTGCAACAGACCAAATCCTGCACTCGCGACTTTCTGGGGATTCGAGGCATCCGAAACGTCGAAAACCGCGAATCCTCCAGCATCGAGTCCGTACGCGTACGGGGCTTCTACTTTTTTGATACTTAGCACGTCCGTCCAGACGTGCCGTACGCTCATTGCACTCGGGTCGGTAAAATCAACTGTTAACGGAAGTAAGGCACTGTTGACGAAATACCCCAACAATTGCCCTCCGGACTCATCCAGAGCCGGTCCCGCGTACGGACCTCCTATATCCAGCGTATCCAATGGAACCAGGTGAAACGGATCGCTCGCATCGTAGGACACGATACGGGTGCCCGACGCTTGAAGCGTGAAAATAACGTCCCCGTGTGCCTTGAGAAATTTGATTGTCATCGGGTGATGACAAATCGGCTCGACGTCGACGATAAATGCGGACACCGGCGCCGGAGACAGGCTCATCAATACGGGGACAAAAAACGAAAATATTGGGAATCGAAACATGCCGCAGCCTTCCGTTTATCGTTTCGGTTTGCGAAAAACGATTACAGTGTGCGCGTTCCGATCCTTTCGGTTGCGGGTGAGACAGAGGACTTTTCTACCTTAATAGTATAGTAGCCGTATTGTATTTCTGTCAATGCGTTCGTATAACCGTGTCTTGAACCAGAAAGAAGCCCAGCTAGCGGATCAGGACCAGTTTCAGATTACTCCTCGCCCCCACAGCGGCGAGGTGGACGAAGTAGACGCCAGAACCCACCTCCTCACCTCGCGCGTTCAGACCATCCCAGACCCGTTCATGCTCTCCAGCCGATAACGGACCGTCGTGCAGTTTTACCACGAGCGCCCCGTTCACGTCGATGATGGTCAGCGATGTGGGGCCTGCGTTCGCGAGCGTAAAGCGGATATTCGTTGTTGGATTAAAGGGGTTCGGCCAGGCACCCTCGATCCGACCAGTCAGAGGCGCGGATTCGAGTTCGGCACGTTCGCTACGCAGGAGCTGCCACATTTCGCCGGTCTCGCGGCCGTAGAGCCGGTACTCGAAATAGCCCCCTTCGCGGAGTCGGGGATCCGTGTCGATGGCCTCGAAAACGCCAGGATCCAACTCGCGCCAGTCCAGTTCAGTATTCCGGTCCGCGTGGTGACGGGTGACGCGGAAATCCATGTCGGTGCCAGCGTCGCTCACTTCCCAGCGCAGATTCACGCGCCCCGCTACGGCCCGCAGATCGAACGAGGCCAGCAAAACCGGTGTCGCCTGGGGGTTGTCGAAGATCCACAACCCGGCGTAGTGGTCGGCAACGAATACACGCGTCCCGCCCGGCATCACGCCGTAGGCATGGTCGGCTGTGTCGTAGTAGCCGGTTTCGAAGGCCGAAGCTGGCGATGAGATGTCGATGACGCGGAGTCCGTCCTCCTCCGCGGCAAGGTAGGCAAAACCGTTGTGAATGAAGATCTCCCTCGCGTAGTTGACGGTTGAGATCTGACCGACACTGTGGGGATTGTTCGGGTCGGACACGTTGATGATCCGGACTCCACCGACACCGTCGGCGAGAAATGCGTGGATGCCGTCCGGAGCGATGGCGACATCGCGCGCGTTGCTGGAGTCGTAGAGACCCAACTGTACCGGCGCAACCGGGTTGGAGACGTCGATGATGAACAGCCCGGGCGGGCCGACGGCGAGATAGGCGTAGGGGTAGCGAACATCGAGTCCGACGGTACTGAAGAGTGGGGTGATCCCCCCCACCTCGATGGGTGCCGCGGGATCGGTGACGTTCACGATGCGCAGACCTCTGCTGTTCGTCGCCAGATAGGCGAGGTCGCCGCGGAGCTGGCAGTCCCAGACCTCGCCGCTTCCGACATCGTAGCGACCAACCTCGAAGAGCGCAGCGGGATTGGAGACATCAACGATGAGCAGTCCGTTGTCCGCGTCGCTGACGTAGAGTAGATTGCCCCGAATGGCGAGACCGATCGGTATACCCGCGGTCGCCATCGCGCCGATCACGGCGGGCTGGGAAGGATCGGAGACATCGAGAACATACAGGCCATCCTCACGATCCGCGAGATAGACAGTGTCGTTCACCACAAGAACGTCAGCCGCGGCGCCCGCCGTCTCGAAGTTGCCGAGGTCGGCGGGGATGTCCGGATCGGTGACATCAATCGCCCGGACGCCACGATTGCGGCATGCCACGTAGGCCACACCGGCGCCCACGGCTGCGGCCGCGGTGAAACCCGGTGTCTCGATGTAACCCTGCTCGACGATGTCGTCCGGGGCGGAAACATCTATGACGTGCAGGCCACCGGTTCCGGCGCTGTTTTTGTTCACGACCAGGTAGGCGGTATTGCCGTCGAGCGCGAGGCCGCTGCTCGACACATATAGCTCCGAATGGCGATCGCGCTCCACCGGCGATCCAGGGATCGTATAGTCGATCACCGTGAATTGCGTGATATCAGAGCCATTCGCGGTGACATAGACCAGGTTGCTGTCGACCTGGATTTTCCGCGGATCGCCGTGAACATCGGCGGAGGCTCCCTGCACGGGCGCCGCGGGATTGGAGACGTCAATGGCGCAGATCTCCTCCCAGTGCCCGGACCAGTACCCCCCGATGAAAGCAAGATCGCCCTCGACGGCGACATCCCAGGTGAACATGATATTGATGGAACCCACTTCGAAGGGAGTGGCCGGATTGGAGATATCAACGATGCGCAGGCCGGCGCCCGAATCCGCGATGTAGGCGTAATTGCCTTGCACGTCAACCCCGCTCACAGCGTCGCCGGACGGGAAGGTGCCCACCTCGAAGGGCGCGGCGGGATTCGAGACGTCGATGATGCGCAGGCCGTCGT
>CAYUDF010000006.1:15701-17652 GCA_964443465.1 uncultured bacterium | reverse complement strand
AGGTTTTTGCGCAGATCGCGATCCTTCTCGGTGCGCGCCAGATCGATCATTGCCGTTACCGCAGCTTTTTCGTTGCGTTGCGACAGTGCAAAGACGGCCTGTTCGCGAAGCTCCCTGTCTCTCGACGTCTTGTACACCTTGACGATACCGTCGATGTCCACCGCGTCGGTCTGGCCGGCCCAGAACAGCGCGTTTTTACGGATCTCGGTGTCTTCGCTCTCGTCGGTAACGATTTCCATCAGCCATTTACCGGCGTCGCGACCGCCCCCCTGCGAGACGGCGAACAGAATTTTTTCTTTCAGCTCGTTGTTATCTAGTTTTTCAAAAAGTTCTTTGAGGAACGTAACGTCGTCCAGACCGCCGCCCTGGCCGAGCCAGAAAATCGTGTTGGCGCGGATTTCCGTATCCATGGTTTCGTCCATCGCGATTTTTCTCAACGCGTCCATCGCTTCCTCGGTGCCGATCTGTGACAACGAGAAGATTGCTTTTTCCTGCAGATCTTTGCTGTCGGACTCCTCCAGGATCTCGAGCAAAACGGCGGTTGCTTTTCTGGAGCCCGTCTGCGACAGCCAGAACACGGCCTGCTCTCTCACGTCGTCGCTGGGGTCGTTCCTGGCGATCGTCACCAGCAGGTCCACCGCGTCTTCGCTGTCGATCTGGGAGAGCAGGAACAACGACTTTTCCCTCAATTCCGCGCTGCAGGCGTCGCGCTTGGGGTTGTTGTAGAGCTTCTCGAGTATGGAGTAGGCCCTGCTGGAATTCATGATGAGCAACGCGTGCATCGCCGCCATTTTCTCGTCGATGTCGCAGTCCCTGTCATCGTCAAAGTCGACGTCTACATCCATATCCTGTTCTTCCGAGAGCCTTACAAGTTTTTCGGCCGCTTCCTTGTCACCCATCTCGGCCAGCTGGCCTAGTACCCGGTAGTAGAGTGATCTCGCGTCGTCGTACGAGTCCGACCTGCCGTACTTGTCGAACTGCAGCTCGAGCGCCCGTTGGGATTTTTTCAGTGAGGACTTGCCACCCACGCGGTACAACGCGAATCCGTTCCAGTAGAGAGATTCCGCCGCGTACTTCGAATCGGGGTAACGATCGTACACCTCTCTGAACTTTTCGGCGGCTTCCTTGTACTCGTCGTCGTTAAGGGCGGCGCGCGCTTCTTTGTACAGGCTTTTGGCTTCGTCGTCCTTGTCTTTGGCAAAAACGTCCGTCACGGGGCCGGCGACCAGCACCGCGGCGACCAGCGCCACAACGAAAACGGTGAGGATTTTATGTATGGGGTTTCTCATGATGGTTCCGCCTTTCTAGGTCGTTATCTTGAAGGTGCCCGTCGGGGAAGTCGCCCGCAGACGGGGTAACAGGGACCGGTTTTTCATATTTTCGTCGATTGATTCTCTTTCATCTTGTTCCTGCGATTCCGACAGCCGCTTAATCTGCGTTAGAATGAGCTCGAGATCACTCAGCACACGCTTGAGCTCGGGATCGTCCGCGGCCGGCGAGTCGAGCAGCAGACGGGTGTCCGTCAGCAGCTTGGTCGCCCGCGACGAAAACGAATCTCCGTTTTCACCCAGCGAATCTCCAGCGCTGAACTGCGCGAGCAGCAATTCTGCTTTTTTCATCACCGGCGTGGCGGCCATCCGATACGCCGTATTGTTGTCGATCGTTCCGCGGTGGGACGGGCCGTGTTCGTTTGTCTGGCTGGTTGCCGCCGAATCGTTCTGTGGAACAACGCCGTCTCCGGCGGGCGCCGTAAACCGCCCGATGGATATGCCTATAATAAGAACCGCGGCGGCGGCGGCCGGAACCCACAGTCGTGGCGAGGACCACAGTTTGTGCCGCCAGGAAATGTCGGTGACGCGCGACTGTGCGCGTTGGGCCTGGATGCGCGACCACATAGTCTCACGCGGAGTTTCCGGCGGTTCGTTGTACTGCCGCATCGCGTCCTTGACGC
>CAYUDF010000006.1:0-15601 GCA_964443465.1 uncultured bacterium | reverse complement strand
GTCTCACGCGGAGTTTCCGGCGGTTCGTTGTACTGCCGCATCGCGTCCTTGACGCGTTTGCTATCAAAACCGCTGTTCTTCATCGCCAGTCCTCCTCTGCGGGTCTGCGGTGGCCGCCGGCGAGGTCGTCGCGCAGCGCCTGGTGCGCGCGGGACAACCGCGATTTGGCGGTACCCACCGGGATTCCAAATGTTTCCGCGATTTCTTCATGTTTGTATCCTTCGATATCGTGCAGGACAACCGCCATGCGCATGTCGTCCGGCAGTGCGTCGATCGCCTGGTGGAGCCGGATCTTCAACTCGATGTCCGCGCTGCCCACGGCGCCCGCGCGTGATGTGACCTCGTCCAGTTCGGCTTCGCGGTTGCGCAGTCGTTTGACTTTGCGCAAACCGCTGAGCACCACGCTGACTGCAATTGAATGGATCCACGTGGAAAGCGCCGAGCGCCCCTCAAAACTGTCGAGACGATTGAAGACCCGAACGAATGTTTCCTGTGTGTAATCTTCTGCCATGGTTTCATCTCCGGTCATGCGGTAGGCCAGCCGGTACACCCTGTCCACGTGGGTATCGTAAAGTTGTCTCTCAGCCGCGGTCTCGCCTTTCAAGACTCTGGCTATCAGCTGGCTCTGCTCCAATTTGTTCCTCCGGAGGGTTCTGTCGGTTACATAGGGTTGGACACCCTCAAACATGAAATGGTTCACGGATTGTTATACGAACGTATTGTAGCAGGATAACCGGTTATGTATAGCAGGTTTAGCCGGGTCGGGCACACCCGGGCCCCGGCGTGAGACCACGCACGGGGCCATTGGTGTAGCGAAGCGATATCGATCCCGCCGGAGGGGTCCTAGCGGGCAGTCCGAAAACCGGTTTTTTTCTTTTTCAGTTCCCCGGATCCGGATGTTTCCCTGGCGGGCGCCATTTTTAGTCCCGGTTGTTTGCCCCTGGTCATCGACGCCGGCAGGATGTCGTAGACGGCCGTCTCACACGGAGAAATGAACACGTTAAAGTCTTCAAACTGGGCGTCGATGGTGACCGTCATTATATCCCAGCAACCGTCTTCGACCTTCCAGGTCGAGCACGCGCCGTCGGGTACGATCTCCAGAGGGTCTCCCCAATCTTCGGCCCAGCACGGAGACAGGTACAATTCGAACGCGTAACCCGTCGTGTTGCAGATGTCAAAATAACCGGCGTCACCGTAAACGGTGAACAGCGCGTTCATCTCGTCTTCCATCGCAATCAGTTCATAGAAGTCCCATTTGCAATACCCCTCGCCGGCCACCGATACCAGCTCTTCTTCCGGTCCGAAAATAAACTGGCGACCCAGGTCGACGGTTTTAACGAGTGTCTCCCCGTCGTCCAGAAGGTACGAGTTACCGTGCACGGTGATCTCGAGGTCGGGCCCGGACTCATTGGTGACGGTCAGGTCACCCTCCTGCGAGCACCCTACGATCAGCAGCAGGGAACAAAAACACAATAGCCATTTCATTGAACACCTCCGCAGCGGCAAGTCTGGAGGGGGGCGAAAACAAAAGAACCGGCCATCCGGACATCGATAGGACTGTCCGCGGACGCCGGTAATTCGGGAAGATTTCTTGAGGTTGTCCCCACTCGGCCCATCCAGGCTCGACTGCTGTTATGCAGTCCACTGCGCGCAAGGTCATAGACTGAGGTACTATTAATATAACACAATTCGAGCCCGGAATCCGCAACATTTCCGGCGCCGGGAGATTTTGCGTAAGAATTTGACTGACCGATACGTCAAACAAGTTACCGCGCTCGGAACCGCGGCGAAAGAAAACAGCGAAGCGAAACCTCGCCACGCCTTCCGGGCGCGGTCCAGTATATAGACGAAAAAAAGGTCCGGCGTATTCGCCGGACCTTTAAACGTTTGAATAACGTCCTGGATATACGTTATGCGACGCCGGGAAAGCCGGGCGGCAACGTAACTGTCCGTCCCGCCAGATCAGCATCCAGTTGAAACAAACCACCGGGTGAAGATTCGACTCGTTTCATCTTGGTCAGAATCTCCTCCGCTGTCGCTTCCTCTTCGACCTGCTCGCCGACGAACCACTGCAGAAAGTTGTTGGTCGCGTGGTCGCTGATTTCCAGAGAGAGGTCCACCAGCTTGTTGATCAGTCCTGTCACCAGGATTTCATGGTCGAGGGTCGCCTTGAATGCAACGCTGGGGCTTTCCCAAGCCGTGTCGGGGCCCTCAATGGCTTGCATCAGGACGCGGCCACCGCGGTCGTTGATGTAGGCGAAGAACTTGGAAACATGCGTCATCTCTTCCAGCGCCTGCAACCGCATCCAGTGAGCGCAGCCCTGCAATCCATCCGCTTCAAAATAAGCGGACATCGAATAGTACAGGTACGCGGAAAACAACTCGGCATTCATGTGCGTGTTCAGTGCGTCTTCCATTTTTTTGTCTAACACAGGAATTTCTCCTCCCGGTATTACATAAGTTAGAATAATTCGTTTTTATGATTCGTTTGATATCAGTCGGCCTGCTTGCCCATGTAACCCGCCACACCATCGGCTGTCGGTTTCATGGCTTCGTCGCCTTCTTTCCAGTTGGCGGGGCAGACTTCGCCGTGTTTTTCGGTGAACTGCAGCGCGTCGAGCATCCGCAACGCTTCGTCCACATTGCGTCCCAGTCCCAGGTCGTTGACCAGCTCGTGACGGACGATACCGTCCTTGTCGATCAGGAAAAGTCCGCGCAACGCGACCGATTCACCTGAAAGTACACCATACGCCCGTGAGACGTTTTTGTCCAGATCCGCGACCAGCGGGTACTTGACCTGGCCGATTCCGCCGTCGTTCAGCGGGGTGTTTTTCCACGCGAGGTGGGTAAAGTGCGAATCGACGGAAACACCGATAACCTCGGCGTTTTTCTCCTTGAACTGGCCCAGAGCCTTGTCAAACGCCACGATCTCCGACGGGCAGACAAACGTGAAATCCAGCGGATAGAAAAACAGTACGACGTATTTTCCGCGGTAGTCCGAGAGCTTGAGCTCTGCGAACGAGTTGTCGCCCATTACGGCCTGCGCGGCAAATTCAGGGGCTTCTTGTGTTACGAGAGTTGACATGTTGGTTTCTCCTTGTTCAATGGTTGTTCTGCAGATTTTTACGGAGTTGGTCGATCTTTTCCTGCGACACCCGGCGCGCGCAGTCCGGACACAAACCGGAGAACTCTACGCGAAGTCCGAATATCTGGTAACCATCGGGTGTGGCCAGGTCGTTGGCGTTGACGTCGGCCGGTGTACCGGCTACATCTTCCACCCCTCCACAGGCAACACAGACGACGTGTAAGTGCTGTTCGAGGTCACCGTCGAATCGGGCCCGACCTCCTCCGTGTTCCAGTTTTCTAACGAGACCGCCGCCGGCGAGCAGTTCGAGGTTACGGTATACCGTTCCCAGACTGATCCTGGGTAACCGCTCCCGTACAACGTCGTGCAGCTCCGCGGCCGTGGGATGTGTTTTCATGTTCCGGAGCTCCTCCAGGACCACTTCGCGCTGCTTTGAATTTCTGCGTTGTTTTGCCATAACGTTCTCCTCAGTATCAATAATGAGTATTATTACTAATACAGAAGAGATTGTCAATAAAAAAATCGGCTGCCCATCCACAGCGAGACAGGCAGCCGATTTCGCGTAACATACTGTTATGTTATCACTTCAGGAGCAACATCTTTTTCGTCAGGGTTTGTTTGCCGGTCTCGAGGGTGTAAAAATATACTCCTGAACTCACCGCCCGGCCAGAAGTCTCCCTTCCGTCCCAGGTAATACTGTTCTCGCCCGCAGGGCTCACGGCGTCCAGCAGTGTGGCCACCCGCCTGCCCGCAGCATCGAATACAGTCAACGTGACCTGCGCCTGTGATTGCAGATAGAACCGGATCGTCGTCCGCGGATTGAACGGATTCGGGGAGTTCTGGCCGAGACTCAGATGTACGACCGGCACTGTGATCCCGTCGGTTTCGAACAACGTTCGGCGACCATCGCCGTCGGTCAAGTCAACGCGGTAGCGGTACGTTTTTCCCGGATCGCACGAGCGATCGACATAAGTAAACTCGTTATTTTCGGTGTCGATCCGTGGCGAATCCAGCTGCCGCCAGTTGTCCGATACTCCGCTGGCGCGGGAAATGAAAAAGCCGTAGCCGGGATCCAGTTCGGAGATGACCCAGTTTACGATCACGGCACCGTCGGCGGGGGCCGCTGAATATCCGGACAGGGTGGCGGGGGTTTTAATGCCACCCGACTCGTCGACACCGCCGACGTAAAGATCGGTATCTGTATTCAACCAGTCTCGCCTGTCTTCCCACACGGCAATCACGCCGTTGCTGCCGTCGGAAACGGCCCGGTGGTATCGCTGGTTGTCGGCGGCCGTCGTCAGGGCAACACCGTCGGCCGTCCACTGGAGGAATCCGCTTGAATTGACTCGCTGCGCGTACACGTCGTTATAAAACGCCGCACGGTTGTCGTCCCATGTCACGATCGCTCCCCCGCTACCGTCGGACACGATGTCCGGGTTCATCTGGGCGTCCGCCGTCGCGCAGACGGCCACACCGTTGGTAGCCCACAACGTATCGCCGTCTTCGTTAAACATACGAACATACACGTCGTAATTGCCGGCGCGGTAGTCCTGCCACACGGCGATGGCGCCTCCGAAACCGTCGGATATCATTCGGGGATATCGTTGCTGACCGGGAGCGATACAAATCGGAGTGCCGTTGGCCATCCACTGTATGTTGCCTGCAGAATTAACCTTTTGCGCATAAAGATCGTAGTCACTCCGGTTGTCACACCACGCCACAATCGCTCCGTAATTGCCATCCGTCAATATATCCACGTCGTATTTGGAACCGGACGCGGTGCAGATGGCCACACCGTCTGTCGTCCACAGTAGGGTACCCATCTCATCGACACACTGGGCGTAAACGTTGTAAGCACTGGAGCGATAGTCCAGCCACGCCATAATTGCCCCCCCGCGGCCGTCGCTGGTAATGCACGGTTGGTCTTCGTTGGTGGCCTGTGTGCACACGGTCACCCCGTTCGCTGTCCATATTAACGCACCGAGAGAATCGACGCGTTGGGCGTAGATATCCTGTACACCGCTGGCCACACGTTCGTCCCGCCACACTATTACCGCGCCCTTCAGGCCATCACTGGCGATCTGGACCTGGATCTGGTTGTTGACGGCGGTACAGACGGCCAGTCCATCCGCGCCCCACAAGGCGCTACCGTTGGCGTCGACACGCTGTACGTAGATATCCCGGCCCGACCGGCCGTCGGACCATGAGATAATCGCGCCGCCGGCTCCGTCGGAACAGATCTGTGGTCCGGACTGCGACCCACTGGCGCCACAAACCATGATACCGTCAGCCGCCCACACCGGGTTGCCGTTGTAGTCAAACCTCTGGGCGTAGATGTCCCGGTAATTCCGCACGTCTTCCCAAACCGCGATTACGCCGCCGGCGCCATCGGTGCAAACCTGCAGGTTTTCCTGCTCGCCATCCGCCGTACAAACCGGCGTGCCGTCGGGCAACCAGTCGGCATAACCTGCTGATACAATGACAGTTATAAACACAAACACAGACAGCGCTGTTTTTGCCGATTTTTTCATCTCGGATCTCCCTCCAGAATCGCGCGCGCCATTGGTCAAAACAGTGATTCAACCTGATGAGTTTACTACACCTGCATATCCAGAAAAATGATGCAATTGCATCATTTTTCCGGTTCGTCGCAACGGGGGATATAACGAAGTGGGCTCTCGCGAAATCTATTCGTATCGCAGCGCTTCTACGGGATTGGTGTGGGCGGCGGCGACAACCTTCAGCCCGACGGTGACCACCGACACACCAAATACCATCAGCAGAGCCGTCAGAAACGGGACAACGTCAAAACCGATGTGGTAGGCCCATATACTGTCCATCAGCGCGTTCAACATGAAATAACCGAGCGCAGACGCGATAACACCGCCGATCAAAATCAGCACCACAAATTCTTTCGCGATCAGGTAGCAGATGTGGGGCACGGAGGCACCCAGTGTTTTTCGAATTCCAATCTCTTTTGTTCGCCGGGAAATGTTCAGTGACACCAGCGCAAACAAACCCATGCTGGAGATAATGATGACCAGCACCGCGATGTACAGAAAAACCAGCCGGATACTCTCGTTGACCTGGGAGGGTTCGGAAAGCACTTCGTCCTGCCAGAATCCGGAAAAAGGACGGTGCGGCAGCCGCTCTTTCCACGAAGTTTCGATAAATGAAGAGACTTCGGCGGCGTTCTCGGGGCTCATCCGTACCACCATATATCGATACCGGTCGCGCGCTTTCATCCGGAAAAAACCGGGTCTCACCTTGGTGTAGATACCATTGGGAAGGAAATCTTTCACGACACCAACAACCGCGTACTCCGGAGTCGAATCTGTAAACGCGATTCCCACCCGCTGGTTCTCAATCGATTCCCAGCCGAATTCCCGGGCCAGGGTCTCGTTGACCAGGACCGCTCCGTCCACGTCGGTCATTAGATTTTTGTCGAACGACCGGCCCTCAACGATTTCGAATTCGAGGGTTTCGATATAATCTTCTCCGATGTCGGCCCCCGAGACTCTGGTGCTGTGCTCCGCGGTCTCCACGTTGACGCTGTAAGATCCCTGGCCCACTGCGTGTACAGCTCCCCCGATTTGAACAACACCAGGGTGGTTTTCGATAGTGTTTTTCATCAGTTCGTACTGATCCTGACCGCCAATCGGCAGAACCATTACGTTTTCTTTGTTGTATCCCAGATCCAGCGTGTCAATAAACTCCGCGTTCCTGGCAAACACGACAGCAGCGATAATCACCGTCATCCCCAGGGCCAGCTGGAAAGTAAGCAGAATGCGGATCAGCGGGTTGGTGCCCACCAGTTTCTGTTTACCCTTGAAAATCTCAACCGGATTAAACGAACTGATATAAAGCGCCGGATAAGCGCCGGCAACCAGACCGGTAAACAGGAGTAATCCGACAAGAAATCCCACCAGTCCCAGGTTCTGGGAATAGTCAATCGACAGGGCCAGTTCCGGCCACAAGCTGTCGTAGGCGGGCACAAAGATCTCCGCCAGCGCGGCGGCGACCAGCAGGGCAACAAAACACAGCACCATGTTTTCGCCGATAAACTGTCTGACCAGTTGGCCGCGAACAGCGCCCAGTGTTTTGCGGACGCCGATCTCATTGAGACGACGGGCGGCAAACGCCACCGCCGTGTTGATAAAATTGAAACAGGCGAGCAGAAGGACCATCAATGCTATAACGATCGGCGCATACACGGCCGCAGGGTGCATGCCCGAATAAAACGGGCCTCCGTTTGTTTGCGAGAACTCGGCTATCTGGGGCAGACCGGTGAGGTAAAACCCGTCGATTTGAAACCCCGAATTGGCCTCGTTGGTCCGACCGAGATACTGCGCCAACTGCGCTTCGACCTGCACCGGCAGTGTCGACGGATTGAGCTGCACAAACGTGGCACTCGTCCAGTCGTTCCAGTTGTCAAAATTGAATCCATACAGTTCTATCTGACTTTCATATGGGAGGCAGATCGAGGGTCGAATACTGGACTGCAGCCCGGGCGCGGCGATCACGCCCCGGACGACGAAATCGAATTCGTTTTCACCGTCGGGACATATCACCATCTGTTTTCCGATCGGGTCTTCGTCGCCAAAATATTTCAAAGCAATCTCATCGGTAATTACAAGACTTTTCCTGTCCGACAACACGTCGGCAGTTCCTCGAATCAACGGAAACGTGAGCACCTTGAAATAATCTTCGTCGACATAGTGAAACGTTTCGTTAAAAACCAGATCACCGTGCCGGACGGAACCGCGGTTTACGGCGACCCTCACAACTTTCTCAACACCGGGCACGTCGTTTTTTACCACCGGTGCCAGCGGAGTAGGAGAGAACATGTAATCCAGCCGCTGGTCGCCGCGAGTCGCATGCGTATTGATCACGTAAGTGTTTTCTGCGTTCTCGTGAAAACTGTCGATTCCACGACCGAACTCATAGTTCACGTAGGCGGCGACACAGATCGCCATCGCGACCCCCAGGCCGATAATATTGATCAATGAATACAGCTTGTTTTTATAAAGGTTTCGTAACGCGATGATCAGGTAGCTCTTGAACATATTTTTTCTCCGGTAAAAAACGGCGATTGTATTGATACACCGGAGAAGACAGAACGCAAGTGGCGTGCCGCGTTTATAACCTATTGATATCAAGTGTGTTATACGAAAACAAGCCGGAAATATATGTCCGATTGTGAGACATGGACTGTTCGATATCGTACAGATTTAAGACTAAAAATCAGAATCTGAGGGTAAAAACAGTAGATGTGTCGAGGATGGAAGTGGCGGTGAGCTCGCCATCGTGCATCCTCATGATCCGGCGCGAAAGGCTCAAACCGATGCCGGTCCCCGATCGTTTGGTGGTGTAAAAGGGCACAAATATAGTATCGATGGCCTTCTCCACTATTCCAGGCCCGTTGTCGGTCACCTGAACCACAACCTGACCCTTTTCGTTCAACCGGCTGGTCAGACCAACAACACCGTCGGACCTCCCCTTGAGCGCCTGCAGCGCGTTGGTCACTACGTTTATCAATACCTGCTCAACCAGGTCGGGGTCGGCGGTCAACTCGAGGCTCTCCGGCTCCACGGCCAATTCGATCGTTGTTTCACCGGCGTCGGGATGGCTGAGCGCCAGCTGACGGATCCTCTGCAGCAATTCTGAAACCGCGACGATCCGCAGACTGGGTTCGGGAACTTTTGTGAGATTGCGGTACGCTTCCACAAACCGCATCAATCCTTCGCTACGGATTTCGATCGTCGTTATCGCCGTTTGCAGGTCTTCCAGCGCTTCGCCCGTGAGATCGAGAGTTTCTTTGTCATTCACACCCGACGCGATCATGCCCCGCGCCGTCGACGCAAGTGACGCGATCGGCGTGACGGAATTCATAATTTCGTGTGTCAGCACACGGACCAGTTGCTGCCACGCTTCCGTCTCCCGCTCCACCAGTTCGCTGGTGATGTTCTGCACAGACACCAGTTTTATGATTTTTTCCCCGATCTTGAATCCCGTCGCCGACAAGGACAACAACGACATTTCACCTTCACGTTCGATCTTTTGAACACGGCGCTCGCCCGGACCGAGGTGAACCACGGCGTCGACCATCGAATCGCCCAGCGGGGCAAGATCTTCGATCTGATTGATTGTGTTCAGACCCAGCATCCGCCTCAGTGCGTTGTTTGCCAGATCGACCGTTCCGTCGGGGCCGAACGCCAGCAGACCGACGCCGCTGTGTTGTATCACCGCTTCGAGGTACCGGAGCGACTCCTGCTTTTCCACACCGGAGCGGCGGAATACCGAAAGGATCTTGTTGAAATTCCGATGGAGTTCATCGTGGGTTCCGCCCCGCAAATGTTCGGCGTATGTCTGGGTCAGGTCTGAATATTCCAATGACTCGAGGAAGTGGCTGACGTTCCGGTTGGACGTGTCGACAAAACGGAAAAGCTCCCACGTCTGCAGCACAACCGCCAGTCCCAGCAGGATCGAGCCGGCGCGCAGATCGGTGTAAACCAGCGCGTAGAAAAACAGCCCGATGGTGACGGTGAGCCCGATGATGCGTACCGCGCAAACCAGTCTGAAATGTCTATAACCCATGTTTTTCCAATCGCCGATACAGTGACGCCCGCGTCAGGCCCAGTTCACGGGCCGCCTGGCTCACGTTTCCCTGATATTTCTTGAGCACCTTCAGGATAACCTGTTTCTCAACCTGTTCGAGATTGTAGTCGTCCAGCTTGATCTTGTTGCTGGACGAACCCACCGACGACAGAACAAAATCCTCGGCGCGCAGCGTCGAAGCACCGCTCATGATGACCGCCCTTTCGAGGGCGTGCTGAAGTTCGCGGATGTTGCCGGGCCAGTCGTAGCGCTCGAGCAACTTGCGCGCGGCCGTCCCCAGTTTGTCCACCGGTTTTCCATACTTTCGCGCAAATTTTTTCAGGAAAAAATCGGACAGCAGCGGGATGTCTTCAAGCCGCTCTCTCAGGGGGGGCAACTGTATCTCGACAGTATTGATCCTGTACAACAAGTCCTGGCGAAATTCGTCTTCGGCGACTTTTTCATAAATCGGCATGTTGGTGGCCGAAATCAACCGTATGTCCACCGGTCGTGAGGAATTGCTGCCGACGCGGGTGACGCGGCGTTGTTCGAGTACCGACAGTAATTTGTTTTGCAGGTTCATGGGGATGTTGCCGATTTCATCTAGGAACAACGTACCCCCGGCGGCGATCTCAAACCGCCCGGGCCGATCCTCACGGGCATCCGTAAAAGCGCCGCGAACGTGCCCGAACAGTTCGCTTTCAAACAACGGCTCGCTGATCGCGCCAACGTCGACGCTGATAAACACTTCGGCCGACCGGCCGGACTGCCGGTGGATTTCGCGCGCTACCAGTTCCTTGCCCGTTCCGTTTTCCCCCAGTATCAGCACATTGGCATCCGTGTCGGCCACTTTTTCGATCATCTCAAACACGCGCAGCATGGGGGCGCATTCTCCGATGATGTCGTGAAATCCGCGGTCCATATCGGCGCTCAGCTGCCGCTGCTGCTGACGTAACCCGTCGGCCTCGTGGCGGGCGCGGCGCAGGTTAACCGCCGCCGATATGGTGGCCCACAGTTTTTCGTTCTGCCACGGCTTGAGTACAAAGTCGCTCGCCCCGGCTTTTATGGCCCGAACGGCGATATCGACGTCGCCGTACGCCGTCATTAAAACAACAACGATCGACGGGGCGATTTCCCGGATACGCGCCAGCCAGTTAAAGCCTTCCTCGCCACTGGATACGTCGCGGGTAAAATTCATGTCCAGCAGCACGACATCGATGTCGTCGCTGTCCAGGATCCAGGGAATATTCGACGGATCGGATTCGGTCTTCACCGATTGAACGTGCTGCCGGAGCAGCAGGCGCGCCGCGAGCAGCACGTCCTCGTCGTCGTCAACAACCAGGATCCGGCCCGTTTTTTCTGATTTCTGTGGTTCCTTCATAGTTTTCTCCGGTCAAATCATACCACGTCTGGATGGTCCTATCACTGAAGAACTGTACGGGATCGGACACTTATTGTTTCATTATCGGACATACAAAACCACAGAATTGTCCATTATTCATTGATATTATTACAGTTATAATATCGGCATAGCGATTGCTGTGACTACGGGCATGGATAGAATTATCGAAAAAAAATGGTGGGCCCGCCGGCCGGTGTGGTTCGCGGCGGCGGCCGGGCTGGCCGCGGCGGCAGTGCTCTATCTGGCGGTGGTCTCCGAGAGCCGGTCCAACCGGAACGTAGACGATGGACGGGTATCGATATCGACGGTCGAGCGGGGGCTGTTCCAGGAATACATTCCGGTGATCGGTGCCGTACTGCCGATTCGTACCGTCTACCTCGACGCGGTGGAAGGCGGCCGGGTCGAAGCAGTGGTCCGTGAAGCGGGCAGTGTGGTCGCCGAAGGCGATACCATCATCCACCTGTCCAACACCTCGCTTTTATTGGACATCATGAACCGCGAGGCCCAGTTGTTCGAACAGCGCAACAATCTGCGCAACACACGCCTGGCGATGCAGCAGAACGCGCTCGACCTGGAAGGAAAACTGGTCGAACTGGATTACGAGATCGGACTGGCCGAAAGAGCTTACCAAAGAAATTCCGAACTGGCCGAACAAAACCTGATCTCTCAAAACGATTTTGAAACCGCACGGGACGAATACGAATACTTCGTCAAACGGCGCGATCTGACCATCCGGACCCAGCAGCAGGACTCGCTGTTTCGTTACACGCAGATCGAGATGCTGGAAGAGTCCGTCGAACGGATACAGGCCAACCTGACGATCGTTCGCCGGAACCTGGAGAATCTGTTTGTCCGCGCACCCGTCGGCGGCCAGCTCACATCGTTATCCGCCGAAATCGGCGAGTCAAAAACCAGGGGCGAACGACTGGGGCAGATCGATATTCTGGACGGTTTCAAGATACGCGCCGCCATCGACGAACACTACATCGCGCGTTTGAATCCCGGTCTTGAAGGCGAATTTACGTTTGCCGGCGGGAAGTACCGTCTGTCGGTGTCAAAAATATTTCCGGAAGTCCGCAGCGGCCGGTTTGAAGTCGACATGGTATTTGTCGGTGATGTCCCGCCGGATATCCGACGGGGACAGACCGTTCATGTCAGGCTCGAACTGGGGGACCTGACGGAGTGTGTGTTACTGCCCAGGGGACCGTTTTATGAACGAACCGGCGGGCGCTGGGTCTATGTGCTGGATGCGGCCGGGGAGAAGGCGACAAGACGCGATATCCGGTTGGGAAAGCAAAATCCGCAGGTTTTTGAAGTGCTCGGTGGCCTGGAACCGGGCGACAAAGTCGTCACTTCTTCATACGACGGTTTTGGCGAAGCCAGGACACTGGTACTTAGAAAATAAAGAGGAGTAGAAAAATGATCAAGACAGCTGGACTTAAAAAACTGTACCGGACCGACGAAGTCGAAACAACGGCACTGGAGAATGTGAACATCGAAGTGGGCGCGGGAGAATTCGTGGCGATAATGGGGCCCTCGGGTTGCGGCAAATCCACACTGCTCAACGTGCTGGGACTGCTCGACGAACCAACCGACGGCGAATATCACTTCCTCGACCGGGAAGTGTCGCGATACTCCGAGCGCGAGCGTGCAAACCTTCGCAAACAAAACATCGGTTTTGTGTTCCAGAGCTTCAACCTGATCGACGAGCTGACGGTATATGAGAATATCGAATTACCCCTCCTCTACCTGGGAGAGTCGGGCGCGGCCCGCAAGCAGCGCGTCGGCGAAGTGATGGAACAGATGGGAATCGTCCCCCGCAAGAAACACTTCCCCCAGCAGCTCTCCGGCGGACAGCAGCAGAGGGTTGCCGTCTCCCGAGCACTGGTGACCAAACCCCGCCTCATACTGGCGGACGAACCGACCGGCAACCTGGACTCCACGCACGGCGACGAAGTCATGAAGATGCTGACCGGTCTGAACGAATCCGGCACCACGATCGTGATGGTTACACACTCACAGCTGTACGCGGAATTCGCACACCGAACAATTCACCTGTTCGACGGACATATCGTGACGGAAAATTTTACGGGGCCAAAGACGGTCAACGCCTGAGTCTTACCGTCGGCCCGACGCTCGGTAGGTACCGGTCTGGTGCTCCGACGCCCGGATGATCATGTCGGTTTGCGATACATTCATACCCAGTAGTTGCGCCAGCAAACGGGAGACGCGGCCGATCGCATCCATGGCCCTCAGGCCACTCATCGGAGAGATGTAAGTACCCGCTACGCGGATCATGGCGCCCATGATCTGCCGGCACAGATCGTCGTCCAGCCGGGACAGATACCCCCGGGCCCTCGAGGGTTGCTCGTGTCGTAGATACGCAAGCGTGTACATATCTTCGTTCATCATCTGGTAGGACTGGTACAGCGCTTCCCATATCTGGTCATCCTGGGTAAAAAAATCGCGAACAGATCCATACCACGTGGGTGATGAACGTTGCACTGTAAAAATCGGGACGTAATAAGCGCGGCTTGTTGGAAAATATTCGAATACTTCCATCCCGCACAGATACGGCGGCACCTGGTCCTGTCCGAACTGATCCCGGGTCCACGTCCACACCACCTGATTTCCAAAAGCCGCGGAGGTGTTTCCCAGATGGAACCGCCGCGCGAGTATATACTCCCGGGCCCGTCTGTCCAGCCAGGTCGGCAATTCCGAAAAATGACTTCGCTGTCGAAAAACCGTCGGGAAACGGGTCCTGCGGATACAGGCGTCACACATCGAATCTCCTTCCAATGAACACCGTCAATTATACCTAAAGTCTTGAATCCGCACAAGTTCTGATGTACGGTATAATGAACTGCTTTGTTTTTGCACCGCGGCAATTTCCGTGAGGAAGGAAACATGAGGATTCTGCACGATTTTGACTACCGGAGGCCGGGAACGGTGGAAGAGGCGCTGGCGCTGCTCGCCGAGTACGGCGAAAAAGCCAGCCCCATCGCCGGCGGAACCGACCTCGTGGTTTATATGAAATACCGGAACATGATGCAACTGGTTGACGGCGTGGGAACACCGTCGGCGCGTTTCCCCGCCGCGAGCCGCGTGCCCGCGATGCAACGCCCCGATGTGGTGGTGTCCATCTCCGGTCTGGAAGAACTTAAAACAATAAATACCGAAAACGACAAGGTGAATGTCGGCCCCGGGATCACCATGACGCAACTGGCCCGTATAACAGATCTGCCGAAGTCATTACTGGCGCTTCGGGACGCCGCGCGGGCGATGGGTTCTCCGTTGATTCGCAACCGGGCAACCGTCGGCGGAAACATCATCAACGCACGCCCCGCCGCCGACAGCGCCATCGCCATCGTCGCTCTTGGCGGCAAACTCCATCTGGCCAGCGCCAAAGAAAAGCGCAGCGTACACGCCTCGGAATTTTTTACCGGCCCCGGCGAAAGTGTGCGGCGCGCCGACGAACTCCTGGTAGCCATCGAACTTCCCTGCCTGCCGGACGAAGGCAGCGCGTACATGCGGCAGGGAACACGGCGGCAACTGGAGATTGCGCTGGCATGCGTCGCGTCGTGGGTGCGGGTCGACCCCGGTACGGGAACAGTGACCAGTGCGCGTATCTGCCTGGGCGCCGTTGCGCCCACCCCGATCCTCGCTCCCAAAGCGGCGGGATCGCTCATCGGCAAACCGCCGTCGGATGAAAATATCGCGGCCGCTGCCGCTCTGGCGCCGGCGGAAACCCGACCGATTGACGACTACCGTGGATCAGCCGAGTATCGAAAAGAGATGATCCGGGTGCTCGTGCGCCGGACACTCTCTCTCGCCGTCGCGCGCGCAACCGGGAAGGGGGAAACGGCATGAAATATCCGGTCGAACTGACAGTTAACGGGGAAAAATACGAAGTGTACGTTTCGCCCCGGCGCACACTGGCCGAGATGCTTCGCGAAGACCTCGGCCTTACCGGCGTCAAACAGGGATGCGGAGAAGGCGAATGCGGCGCGTGCACTGTACTGCTCGACGGTTTACCCGTCAGCTCATGCCTGATCCTCGCCGTTGAGGCAACCGGCACACAGGTGACCACCATCGAAGGTGTCGCCGACGGATCCGAACTCCACCCCCTGCAGAAATCTTTTGTGAACGAGGGCGCGGTCCAGTGTGGCTTCTGCACGCCGGGAATGGTCCTCAACGCCAAGGTCCTGCTGGAAGAAAACCCGGACCCGACCGATCACGAAATACGAAAGGCGCTGTCGGGAAACCTGTGCCGGTGCACCGGGTATCAGAAAATCGTGGACGCCGTCGGTTGCTGCCGCGACAAGAACAAACAATCGGACAATACCGACGGAGGTGACCGATGAGCGACTACCGCGTATTAAACACACGGGCGCCCCGCGTCGACGCCGCCGGTAAAGTCACCGGTAAAGCGGAGTACATCGCCGACCTCAAACGCCCCGGCATGTTACACGCCGCGGTGCTGCAAAGTCCCGTCGCGCACGGTTTACTCAAAAAAG
>CAYUDF010000005.1:13756-17907 GCA_964443465.1 uncultured bacterium | reverse complement strand
GACCTGCTGCGTAAACGTAAGGTCAATACCGTAGACCTGCGCGATAAAAACGGCGGCCACGGATTCGTACAAAGCGGTGCCATCCATGTTAATCGTTGCGCCGAGGGGCAACACAAAAGACGAGATGCGGCGCGGTACCTTCGCCTTTTTCTCCACACAATCCAGAGTCAGGGGTAGCGTTGCGCTGCTGCTGGCAGTGGAAAACGCCGTGGTCAGCGCCGGGGCAACCGCCCCGAAATACCGTCTTGGATTCACACCACCGACCAATCTCAACAGGAGCGGCAGCGTCACAAAAGCGTGCACGGCAAGGCCCAGCACCACGGTAAGCATGTATTTTCCCAGGTTTGCAAAAATTCCAGGGCCGGTCTCCGCCACCACCGTCGCCAGCAAAGCAAATACACCGTATGGAGCCAATCGGATAATCCAGTCGGTCAACTTCATCATCGCCGTTTCCAGGCTTGCAAACAGATCGACCAGGGGTTTTCCCTTGTCACCGATCGTTGTCAGTACCGCGCCGAACAGAAGTGAAAATACGATGATGGGCAAAATCTGCATCTCCGCCATCGCCTTGACCGGGTTGGCGGGAATCATGTTGAGCAGGATCGAGCCAATGGTGACATGTGTGCGCACGACATCAGGTACATCACCGCCCAGTTCCGGCGCGCCCACACCGGGACGGACCAGGTTTACCAGTAACAGGCCGACAAACACCGAAGCAAAAGTTGTGAAAATATAAAAAATGAAGGTTTTACCGCCGAGGCCGCCCAGTTTACGGATATCACCGACGCGGGCGACTCCCATAATCATCGACGCCAGGATAAGCGGTACGATGAGCATCTTGAGCAGTTTGATGAATACCTGGCCGACAGGGCCGATCAGTGGCGCAAACACAAAACTCACCGGGATTTTGATCCACCCGGGCACGCCGGAAGACTCGTTAATTACAAGCCCGACAACAACCCCGGCGGCCATTCCGATAAGTATTTTCCAGTGGAGTTTCATTATTCCTGCGATTCGGCGTCCGACCAATCGGTCAGCTCAAATATCATGAACCCCTGCTCCACCCGGACGATCCGGCCATCGGCGTCCACTGAGATAAGCGCGCTTATTTTTTCCCTGGTGTATTCATACCGGGATGCCTGCACCTGCATACCGGCGATATCCAGCGTTTCTTCCTCCTGGTAGCGCAGCGATGCGGAATACTGGCTCTTTGTCAGGGGGTCGAGGACATTAAAACTTTGCGTACCTGCGAGTTCCCTGTTGTACCAGTACAGGGGCTGATAAAAATGAAAAACGGAGTTCATATCCACGATCGCCGTACCGGTGGGCATCACCATTCGATTCGTCTGCTCGACGCCCCTCACCACCGAATGGATGACCGCCACGTTTGAAACCATGGCTATATCCGTTTCCTGCACAAAATCAACCGTCGCCTGTTTGATGTTCCGGGCCACGCGGTATTCGAGCGGATAGTGCGAGTCCTCTTCCATCAGCAGTTCGGAGGAGGTCGTGATATCGGCGCCGTGCGTCATTTTCATCACGGCCGTCGCCTTGAAAAAGAGACTGTTGTCATCGTATTCGGTGCGGGTAAACGTTTCGTTTCCGATTTCCTGGTCGGCTTGTGTGATGGAGTATGTATAAGTCATCGCGCGTACCAGCTGGCGGGGGCGTTTCTGCCGATTCACGTCGGCGAAAACCGCCGACACAAACGTACAGACCAACAAAACCGAAACAATCAGCAAGCCCCTGCCCCGCTGCGGAAGACCGCACCCTCGATTTTTACAAATCTTTTCTGACATTTTCTGCAATCTCCTCCAGATATTTATTAACGTCCGCGCCTTCGGGCAGTTTGAGCTGAGCGTACGCTCCCTTACCTCCACCGCTGCCACCCGCCGCCCGAACGGGTTCGACGGCCGTGCCGGTGAAATCGATGTTTACACCGTTGGATGCACTGCACACCACACCACCGGTCGCCGCCCCCAGGATTGCCACGATCCCGGACTCGCGCTTCAGCGCGGTGGATATCAGACGAAGATACCCGTCGTCGCGATCGACAAAATAGCGCACGATCACCGTCGGCCCCTGTTCACCGGCTTCCCGTACCATCGACTTTGCCTCATACTCGGCCAGCGCAGTAGACATTTTTTTAATCTCTTTACGCGCCTGCTGAGACTGTGACATCAGTTTGTCGACTTTCGCGGCGATATCCGCCGAAGACGTCGTCAATCGACTACCCAGACCATGGACGATTTCGTGTTTGTCTTTATAGTCCCTCAGGGCCCGCCACCCGGCTTTGAAATAAATACGGTGTTGCCCCCGGACTTTTTCATTTTTCAAAATCTTGATCAGACCCAGTTGGCCGGTAGACGAAACGTGCGTGCCACAACAGGGTATCACATCGAATTTTTCAACTTCAACCAGCCGCGCCTCCGTGACACCGGCGGGGATGACGCGCCGCAGTTCCAGTCCTTCCGCCGCTTCCACTTCATCAACGGGCATCACACGGACGGATACCGGAAGGTCGGCAAAAACCGTTTTATTGGCCAGGTCTTCGGCTTGCCGGGACACGGTTTCGTCAAAACCGGCGCCCTCCAGATCGATCGTACAGATCTCTTCACCCATGTGAAACGAGACGGTTGGCAACCCGCCGACTTCTATGAAAGCACGCGACAGCACGTGTTGTCCGCTGTGTTGTTGCATGTGATCGAAGCGCCGGTTCCAGTCCACGGTGCAGTCGTATTGGGCGCCGATCAATGAATCGGGAAACTCACTGTCTGGTTTGAGGATGTGCAGAACGGTGTCGTTGTCGGACTCCTGGACGTCCACGACACTGAATTCGCCGATCGATCCGGTATCGGCCGTCTGCCCCCCGGATTCCGGAAAAAAATACGTTTGATCCAGGACAACAGCTGTCCCGTGGTCGTGCGAACGATCGCACGCAAAGATGCGCGCGCGAAAAGCGACGGTGCACGGATCCGTAAGGTACAACTTCTCCGTTTTGGGTGCCGTCACTCGGGGTAACCTTTCTCCTCGCTGGATCAGGTAGCAGGATAAAACGGTAGGCTAAGCCGCGTCTGCGAAATTCCGGCGGATTACGCGGTTATTACTGTCGAGTTGAACAATCCTGGGGGAAAATGAGCCCGCTTCCGAATCGGGCATCCTGGCGAATGCGAAGATGATGACCTGATCACCGGTCTGGCCGAGTCGCGCCGTGGCGCCGTTGAGTTCGATACTTCCGGATCCCGACTCGCCGGCGATGACATAAGTCTCGAACCGATCTCCCGTACTGATGTTGGCCACAAGCACCTTTTCCCACGGGTGGAGGCGCACTTCTTCCATGAGCGCCGCATCAACAACGATACTGCCCTGGTAGTTCATGTCCACCCCGGTGACAGTCGCCTGGTGGATCTTGCATTTAAGTAGTGTTACTTCCATCTTCAAATCGCAGAAAACACCTCCGAGATGAATAATATATTGCGGGGAGGTCTTTTACAAGCGCAACTTACGGGGTTTCCGGCGGGGTCACGGACCTTCGGCGGGCCCGCGTGGCCGGTTAGAGAAGATCGTCTACGATACGGGTCATTTCCGCCAGTTCGGCATGGTCTTCCACTCCGGTATCCTTCAGCTGGAGATTGACCCGGTGGAGACATTCGAACGCGGAACAGACAGTCTCGATACCGGGGCCCGCGACGATCCGACCCGCCTTGACCTGGTCCATGGCGGTCTCCAGCGCCTTGGACAGCGCCTGGATCGCCTTGAAATGCATCAACCCGGCGGAGTTCTTCATTGTGTGGGCGAGGCGGCGGAGCGACGTGGCGTCTTCCGTGTCCCCCGGAGTTTCGCGCAGGCTTTTAATGAGGTCTTTCAGATCGGCGAAATGATCTCCTACTTCCTCAAAATAGATATCGAGAAAATCCAGGTTCGATTCGGACACAGTTATCAGCTCTTTTCGGGTTGGGACCGGATTAACGACTGTCTCCCCGGATTTCGGCAGAAAGGTGGTCCGGATTGAGCCTTTTTCTGTTTGTAAGGTTCTGTAAAAAGCTGATTTAATACGGTCTGGATTCTGCGGGAAAAATCCGCTCTCACCCGGACTCAAGGGACTATGCGATGGGCCGCCGTTTCGGAACTACAGCCTGGGCCTCAATCAT
>CAYUDF010000005.1:0-13656 GCA_964443465.1 uncultured bacterium | reverse complement strand
ACCGAAAGAAGAACGTTTCACGGCGCGCCGATCGTCCGGCGTGGATACGAAAACATTTACTCTTTCGGGCTGTGGATTGCCGACGAGAACTTCCGCGGCCGGAGCGAACGGCTGGGCTTGTCTGCACTGTTCCGGGGCAACACCGTGTTACGGGGGATATGGGAAAACCCCTGGATCGGCCAGGGCCCGCGAATCGGAGTTGGAGTTGGCGCCGACTACGAAAACTATCTGTACGTGTACGATGACCTGGGCGGGGTGTTTGAGGGTAAAAGAATCCAGCGTGGGGGCGGGCAGTTTTCCGTGTTTTACAGTTTTCGCCCGGAGTTCAGGGTGTTCTCGCGCCTGGGTTACGAACAGGCGAAAGGCGAAATCGACGGGATGACAGTCAAACCGGACGGCGACCGGTTCGGCACCGTGACCCTGGGTACCCGATATGACGGGAGGGACAGCCGGTTGTTTCCGTGGTCGGGACTGTTTGTGAACGCCGAGATCGCCGGTATCGGTCCGGGGGACGAAGCCTATTCGATCGTCGCCGGCAAGCTGGATACCCGCCTGTTTTTCGCTCTGTTCGGCCGCACCGTATTCGGCCTGCAGGCGAGAGCGGCCGTTAAAGACGGCAACAACATCCCGATATACCTGAGAGAGCATCTCGGCGGCGGTTTGACCATCCGGGGCTACGACTTCGGCACGTTTAACGGCGTAAACTCGGTCGTCACCGGCGCCGAATACCGGATACCCATTAACTTCAGCAGGGACAGGACGGTTGAAGACGTCCTGTTTGCCGCTTCCTTTCATCTGTTCGCCGACGCGGGTGCCGTCTGGGAGCAGGGCGAGTCACTCGAAACCGACAAGTGGCACGGCGGCTACGGTGCGGGGTTTCATTTCCTGAACTCGTGGGTACGGGGACTGAGGGTCGACTACGGTTGGCACAATGGCGGCGAGGGTCGTCTTCACGTAGAGGTCGGCGCCAAATTCTAGCGGTTTTTCACTCCCGGCCGGTCCGGGTCCGGACATACACCAGCCCCGCGATCAATAACACAACGGTTAATATAAAAACGGGCAGATCACCGTGTTTGCAATAGAACGTCCGGCCATCCAGCGGCGTCACTTCACCGACCAGCATACCCGGCCGATTGAGCCCGACCCAGGTGATCACACGTCCCGCCGGATCCACCAGCATCGACACACCTGTGTTGGCGCTTCGCACCAGATATCTACGAAACTCAACAGCCCTCAGTATCGACATCTGGGTGTGCTGAAAAGGACCCGGGGTGTCCCCGAACCAGCCGTCGTTTGTGATGTTGACCAGCAGCTGCGACCCGCCTTCCACGCCTTCGCGGCAGAGGTAGGCAAACACCGACTCAAAACAGATCAGCGATGTGAACGATATGCCGGGTGTCTTCAACGGAGGTTTTGGCGGACCGGGATAAAAATTTGACTGTCCAAAATTGATCTTTCTCAACCACCGGTATTTCCAGCTGAGAGGAAGCTGCTCACCAAACGGCAGCAGGTGTCGCTTGTCGTATTTTTCCAGCGTCCCGTCGGGCTTGAACAGGGCGGAAGAGTTGTAGATGTTCAGTTCGGCGTTGGGTCCGTCGTATCGGTGGTCGAGGCAACCGATGTAGATCGACACACCGAGATCCTTTGCCATGCTGATCAGCGAAAGTTTGAACGTCTGGTTACGTCCGTCGATGTACACGGGCGCGCTGGTTTCTGGAAATATGATCAGTTCGGCGCCGGTAGCCGCCGCTTCGTGTGTCAGCCGTTCGATCAGGCTGAGCGTCGAGTCCTTGAACTCCGGTTTCCACTTCACCATCAGATCAACATTGGGCTGGACGATCGCGGTCCTTACCGTCGGCGCCGGCAACCGGTCGACACCGTCGATGGCGACCCGTCCCTGTCCCCACATACCGCCGACCACGACAAGCGCGGCGGCAAAACACAGCGCGCGTGTGCGCGTGTTCTTCAGTACCAGCGCGCCGCTCACCAGAACGTTGACCAGCACAACGAGAAGCGTCAGGCCGTGCAGGCCAAACCACGACGCGGACTGGATCAACGCGGGAGACGAAGACAGTGCGTATCCCAATGTGCCCCAGGGAAAAGCCAGTTCCCCGCTGGAGCACGCCATGTCCGCCAGCACCCAGGCCGCCGGCGCGACGGCCAGAAAGGCCACAAACCGGAAGCGCGATACGGCGGCCGCCAGCAAAAAAAACAGCGCCGGGTACACGGCCAGGTAGAACGCAAGAATCAGAACGGCCGGGGCCATGATCCACGGGAGGGTGGCGCCGGCTGATGGAAGCAGTTTGACGATCCACCACATTAAAGTGGCGTAAAAAACAATTCCACACAGATACACCGATTTGAAACTTTGCGAGCGGGACGGTTTGATGCGAAGCATCGCGACAAACAGCGGGACCAGCGCGACAAAACACAACGGCCACAATGAAATGGCCGGAAAACACAGCGTGAGCAACACACCTGAAATCACCGCGGGAAACACCAGCGGGATCGGGGGAAACAGTCTGGAAATCCACCGCTTCATCGGTCGAGGGTGACCTCTCTGCCGGTGGTAGCCGATTCGTACATCGCGTCGACGATCTGCATCACTCGCAGGGCGTCCCGGCCCGCCGTTGCCGTTTTTTTCTTTTTGCGCACGCAATCGACGAAGTGGTCGATCTCCAGGCGATAACTCTCCTTGAAGTAGTGGTGCCCCGACGGTTCGATGGCGGGAGTCACGTTGACAAGAACACCGTGGATGTCCTTGTGTACCTGGAGCGGGTTTAGCATTGCCGCCCCTTTGCTGCCGTAGATATGGAGATAAGTATTGGTCCGCGGTTCACGGAGATTCCAGCTCACCTCGAGCATCAGCGCTCCGCCGCCGGCGAACCGCACCATCGCGCACGCTGAATTCTCGACGCCGCTTCTGCCCTTTTTGCCGTAGACGGAGCACGAAACACCTGTTGGTTTGCGCAGGCCGGCGATCCACATCGCGAGATCCATAAGCGATGTCCCGAGGTCGAGCAGAGCGCCCCCCCCGGCCTTGTTTTGTTCCGTGAACCACTGCCGCTCTTTCCACTCACCGGCATTACGCAACCAACCCGCCTTGACGAAGTTGACGTTGCCCAGCTCATTCGCTTTTATGAGCCGCTTGAGTACGTTCACGTCTTCACGAAACCGGTTGTTTAACGCCACCATCAGGACACGACCGTGCTCCTCGGCGGTGTCCACCATTTTTCGGGCTTCCGCCAGGTTGCGCGCCAGTGGTTTCTCACACAACACGTCGCGACCGGAACGAAGGGCCGCAATAGCCATCGGCGCGTGGAGATAGTTGGGTGTGCAGATGTCGACGGCGTCGATGCCGGGAAGGCTGAGCATTTCGGCGAAGTCTTCAAACCAGTGAGCAAAGCCGAACTGTTTCTTGATACGGCGCGCCTTAACGGGATCTTCATCCACGATGGCGACCAGTTCGACGTTGGGATTGCGTGCGTACGCGGGGATGTGTGCGATCTGCGCAACGTGCCCCGCGCCCACCAGCGCGATTCTTGCTCTTTTGCCTGCCATAGTCGAACATGGTAGCCAATGAGAGCCGGATTGTAAACAGTATTGGACGAGGCGGATGTATCTTTGCGGCGAGTTTAACCGGTCTTTCGGGTCAGGCGGGGGATTCTTCGGTGGGTAAACCCATCGATTTGCGGCATATGCCGTATCTCCTGATTTTTTTCAGCACACCCTGGCGGGACAGACCGAGCAGTTTCGCTGTTTTGGATTTGTTCCAGCCGGTCTGCAACAGTGTTTTTTTGAGGAGGCTCTCTTCAAGGTACCGGACGGCGCCGGACAGCGGCGCCTCATACAGCACATCCAGATCCAGTTTCGACTGGCTCACTTCTTCGGTGAGGCGAACTGAGAGCATATCCGGTGTGATGACCGACGGTGCGTCGTACAGCGCTACGATTCTTTCCAGCTCGTTTTCCAGTTCGCGGACGTTTCCCGGCCAGGAGTACCGCCGAAACACACCCTGCGTACTTCCGGCCAGTACAGGCGGCGGCAATCGCCTGCGCCCGTACAAGTACTCGACCAGTTCGAACACGTCGTCGGGGCGTTCGCGAAGCGGGCAGATGTCCACCTCGATCACGTTAATACGATAAAACAGATCGATACGAAATGTACCGTCGGCAACCATGCGGGAGAAGTCTGCGTTTGTCGCCGAGATTACTCGGACGTCTACCGTTCTCAGGCCGCCCTCACCCATCCTTCTCACTTCGCGTTCCTGCAGCACGCGAAGCAGTTTGACCTGGATCTCCGGCGGGATCTCACCGATTTCGTCCAGAAACAGCGTGCCGCCGTTGGCCTGCTCGAACAGACCGGCGTGCGACCGGATCGCGCCGGTGAACGCGCCGCGCGAATGCCCGAACAGTTCGCTTTCCAGGATACCGGGCGACAACGCCGCGCAGTTGACCGACACAAACGGCCGGTCCCTGCGCGGGCTGAACCGGTGAAGATTCCGCGCGACAACTTCCTTGCCCACCCCGCTTTCGCCGGTGATAAGCACACTCACTTCAGACACGGACAATGTTCTGATGAGTTTGCAGAGATTTACCGCTGTTGTGGACGATCCAATGATCGGCGGGTCGAAACCTGCGGGCGGGGCGCTCAATCGATTCCTCTTCCTGAAAAGTGCAAAGACTATAGAGCCGTTATTTTACCTTGCCTGGGTTACTGCAGGGCAATCTCCGCGCCATCACGGGACGATCCGTTTGCGGGATTAATTTATTACAGATAAATACCTTAGCAAAACATTGGTAAAGTCGACCGATGGAGGGAGACGGGTCCGGGATACGGAAGATGACTGACAGGGGAAAACTGCCATTGCAGAAAATGGGGTTTATTCGGGGCTTATGCGGTCCGAGAGCCTGTCAACGTTTCGACACGGTCCCGATCAACGGGGTGACATCACACCGTATTGCAGGACTTTGAAGGGGACGCTGTCCTCCGGTTGTTCGGGCAGGGCGTATTCTCCGATCGTGCCGGCGACCCACACTTTGGCGCCTTCGAAATCCTGGAACACGTCCGAAAAATCACCGCGAATCCAGTAGCGTTTGTTGTCCCAGGCGACCAGGACGCATTGATCGTTTTCGATCAATATCCTGCCGACCATCGGCAGATCCCCCGACGGAAGCGGCAGCAGTTCGTAGGACTCGACGTTGATCACCGGCGTCGCGTTGTCCAGCGACGGCAACACCACACCCTCCACCGTCACGTCCATCCCCGACAGTGTCTTGAGCTCGGCTTTTAAGGTGGCGGATTCCAGAACAATAACGCCGTTTTTTTCGATCTCGAGCATCAGCATGGGAAAAGGCGTGCTACCACGGAGCGAAAGCCTGCCTTCGATCGTGACGATGTCTCCCGTCTCGGCGGTATCAAGCGAAGCCGCTTTCCTGGATTTTGTTCCACCGCATCCGACAACAAACAGCAGGAGCAAAACAATCGCAGCGGATTTTCGAAACACGGATCGTCGAAACGTCATTCCCGAAACTCCCTCACTGTGTCCTCAACACAAAAAACCGCATACCGGCGCGGCTGCTCTGCGAAAAAGTAAAAGTGCCCGCGGACGAACCGGGACTTGTGTATAAAAAGAATTCACCGGACGTTCTCTTGACTTTGCCGGAAACGGCGCCCGTCCCCACCACCCGGCGATTGACCATGAGAGTATCGAAGTCTTCCAGATCAATCGAAGTGAAGTTGTATTTGGGGTTGGCCGTGATACCCCGACCGCTGAGATACAAGGTCGCCAGAAAATCGCCGAAGGTGTCGTAGAAGTTTTCGCCGGTTATGACCTCGATGCATGGCCGGCCGACACACCGGCTATGCAGCAAGTCTTTGTAAATTGTTTCACCAAACCGGTCACCGAGGTAACGCAGAAACAGGTATATCCCCCCGCGCTGGTTGAGCGGCGCCTGCGGGTGTTCGAGTGATGTACCCCCCGGATCCGCTAGAAATCCGTTTGCGCGGTTGATATTGCTGCCGTCCATGTCGTTCAGGTCTTCCGCCATGTGGGCCATACCCTCTTCGAGCCAGGTTGTCTGGACGTAATTGGCGCCGAGTTGCAGCAGGCGATACGACATACTGATCAGGTGCTGATATTCGTGGGCAATCGTCCGCGGATTTTCCTCGGACAGGTACAACCGGGTGAATTTGAATTTGGGATCGAGATAATCGCCATTCGGATCAGCGGCAAGCACGTAAAATATTTCCGCCTCATTGGTGGTCCCCTCTTGAATCCCTCCACCCGGTGGAAACAGGTCAACGGGAGAAAAGAAGCCGCCGATGAAGTAGCCTCCATCCCACTGTGGATCGGTGGCAGGCAGGTAATTGATCACGCCGGACATCAGGATGATCACCTTTCCGTTGGCGTCGATGTCCGACTCGGTTCCGAAATAGTTGGTATTGGTCGGCTGAATCTGCGTATCAAACTGGGTGCCGAAGTTGTTGTAGTCGGCCTGTGTGAAATTGCCCGTTGCCAGCGTGTCCACATCGTTGTAGATCATGCAGTGCGCTCCGTTGTACCGGAGCATGGCCGTGACCTGCGTGTAATTGGCGGCATCGGTTGTATATTTTGTTGGATCTGCGGTATTAAGGACATTGAACTGCCGGAACTGGGCCGGGGCCTGGGGCGATAGCGAAATGTCTGTTCGGGATCGAGACGGAACTGCTCCGCCAGACGTTTCGAGAATTTTCATCAGTTGATCATGAAGAAAAGCATCAAATCTCTCGCGACCGGTAAGCCGGTCGGCAACAGCCGCGGACGACCGGGCCACCTTGTCCGGAGATGCGGTCGCACCCTCCGTGGCGATACCATACGAATTGTCGACGTAATAAATAACATCTTTATTTGCAGCGTACGGAATTACCAGATACTCGCTGCCTGTCGCCGGAAACGGCAGTGAGAGCGGATAGCCTGCGCCCGTCCCGCCGTACAACCATCCTTCTCCAACGACACGGGGAACTTCCATCAGCGGACCCTTACCCCACCCCGTTTCCCCCGGTATCGACACACGGACCTGTCCGCTAGCGGCGTTGGCCGGCACAACCACCGTCAGGGAGTTCTCGCTGCCCGAGATCGGCACCACCCGCGCCAGAGGATTGGCAAAATCAACGCGATTGAGCGACGTTGTGGGAGAAAACAATGATCCCCTCACCAGAATGGTATCTCCGGGGGCCACGGAGCTGTCGGAATAGGAAGTGACGATCGGAGTCAGCGTTTCGGGTTCCGTCGGCTTGTCTTCACACGACACGACGGCGAAAAGAACAACAGCAATCGAGACCACAAATCGCCAGATGTAACTGTCTTTTAAATAAGGCTTTGGCATTATTATCCTTCTCGAGGGGTCGGTGGAGCGATCGTACGCCGGGCGCGCCACCATACGCGTTAAACCGCTAATGAACTGTAATATTTCCAACGGGTTCGCGCAAGCGGTATTGGATTCCCGGCGGCGGCACAGGAATTGCAATCATTCCACCGTCAGCTGTATATAACCCGTTATAAAAAAGACAGATATCATGAGCCGTCACGCCATACTCGTTCTGGAATCCAACGACTGGGACCGCGAACAGATCCGGTCGTTTTTGCGCGAACTTTCCGTGCCCGTCAGGATTGTGGACGCGGGCACCGCGGAAAAAAGCAGGACCCGGATCGACGCCATCATCCTGGGCCTGTCGGACGGCGTATCGCTGGAAACGGCGCGAAAACAACTGGAACACGCCCGGGCACGCAACCCCAAAGCGCAGTTGATCGTGTGCGCGCCACGGGAGACCCAGGACCTCGACGCCAAAATTATCGAACTGGGTGCCCGCGCGTTTGTGCTCAAACCGATCGATAGCGACACCTTTCGGTCGCTGCTGGAAGAAACGCTCTCACAGATTACGTTGCGCCGCCAGAGAGAGGCGTACGTCCGGAAAGCCAAAAAAGCGTCGGACGTCTCCAATATTATCGGCGAAAGCGAGGCCATCCGGTCCGTGCTGGAACTGATCGACAAAGTGGCGACCAGCTCCAACACGTCGGTGCTGCTGCTCGGCGAGTCCGGTGTGGGAAAAAGCATGTTCGCGCAAACGATACACGACCGGAGCGAGCAGCACAGGGGTCCGTTCATGGAGATCAACTGCGCCACTCTGCCGAGCGGATTGCTGGAAAGTGAACTGTTCGGTTATGAACCGGGGGCGTTTACCGACGCGAGATCGCGCAAACTGGGTCTGGTCGAACTGGCGGACGGCGGCACACTGTTTCTGGACGAAATCACGGAAATCGACCTTTCAACCCAGGTCAAGCTGCTCAGGGTACTCGACACCAAAAAATTCAGGCGGCTGGGCGGCGACGTGGAAATATCTGTGGATCTCAGGATCGCGGCAGCGACCAACCGCGACCTCACCGAAGTGGTCCGGCGCGGTGAGTTCCGTGAAGACCTGTACTACCGGCTGAACGTGGTAGAGATCAACATCCCCCCGCTTCGTGACCGACGCGGGGATATCGACATGATCGCTGCGTGGTACTTCGATTTTTTCTGTCGAAAATTCGCCAAACCGGATCTGGAACTGTCACCGGAGGCCTGGCAGATGATCCGGAAATACACGTGGCCGGGAAACGTCCGGGAATTGATCAACGTACTGGAACGCGCCGTCCTGTTGTCCGCAGGGGATTTGATCGATCGAGACGATCTGCCGATCGAAAACACCACTCCGGCCCAAACGGTCAATGTTGTCGTCGAAAACAACGCGTCAGTTGATATCGAATTGCCCGAAAACGGCATCAGCCTGGATACCGTTGAGCGAGCCTTGATCGAAAAAACACTTGAACTCACGCGCGGCAATGTATCTCGCACCGCTACGCTGCTCGGCCTCAGCCGCGGCGCACTGCGCAACAAGCTGGACCGTCACAACATCAATCCCAGAAAATTTCACGGCCCCGCGCTGGTTACGAACTGACCCCTCGCAGAAATCTGTTGATATTTACATAATCAGCAATGATGATTCCGGTGCTGTGCTGCCGATACATAATACCGAAACAGAAGAGATACCATGACCGCAAACAATCCCACCCGATTCAACGTCCGTGATGCCACCCCGGACGACGTGGAGTTCATCGCCGAATGCAACTACCGACTGGCGGCAGAAACAGAGGATAAAACGCTGGACCGGACCGTCCTCACCCGCGGCATCCGCAACGTCCTGGCAAAACCCGACTTGTGCAGGTATTTCATCGCCGAGGTCGACGGCCGCTCCGCCGGTACGACGATGCTCACCTACGAGGCCACCGACTGGCGGGACGGCGTAATCTGGTGGTTCCAGAGTGTGTATGTTCTGAAAGAATTCCGAAACCTGGGAGTCTTTCGCACTGTCTATCAATATATAGAGGGACTTGCGAGGGCGTCCGAAGAGGTCAAGGCACTTCGGTTGTACGTGAAAAAGGACAACAAAAGGGCTCTGGACACCTATCAGGCACTGGGCATGTCATCGGCCGGGTACGAGGTAATGGAGGCCGACTGGTCAATCGAGTAGGTGTAACCTCCTGGCGGCTCAAGCGTATTAATAGTTATACGAATCACCCTCGCTTCTTCAGATCTTTCGAATTGTGTGTGGGCACGGACCGGTACTAACCATGGGGGCTCTGTGATGAGACGGTCACTTGTAATCACCTGCTGTCTGATTTGCGTTATGGCGTTCGGCGCCGCCGCCCGGTCGCTCGATCTCGCCGTTAGAGGATACGGTGTAGGGCTGGGTAACTCCAAGAATATCAACGGAATTCGCCTCAATTTCGTCGACAGTGATGTCGAAAAGGTCAACGGGGTCAATCTGACCCTGTGGAAACCCAGATCCAGCCCCGACGCCGAAATAAACGGCGTTTCGCTGGGAATCATCGGATTCGACGCCTACAAGATCACCGGCCTCAACGTGGCTATCATCGGTATGTATGCTGAGATGCTGCGCGGCGTCACAATCGCCGGCATCGGGATTGAGAGCCAGAACGTGCGCGGTTTCATGTTTGCCGGAATCGGCGCGGGCGCAACCACCGTCAAAGGAATCTCGCTGGCCGGTATTGGTATCGGCGCACAGGAAGTCACCGGGTTGTTTGTGGGTGGCATCGGCGCCGGTGCCAGTGACATCCGTGGCATCTCGCTGGCCGGTATTGGTTTCGGCGCGGAAACCATGAAGGGATTCTCCTTCAGCCTGATCGGTCAGGCGGCGACGGATTTCACGGGACTGGCGATATCGGGCATCGGTCTCGCCGGCGATAACGCCCGGGGAATTTTTATCGCCGGGCTGGGCATGGGAATGAACGACCTGACCGGCGGAGCGATCACACTGATCGGAATCGGCGGCAATTCGCTGAAGGGACTGATGGTAGCCGGACTCGGGCTTGGCGGGAACGAAGTCCGCGGCTTGGCCATCGCCGGTATCGGCGTGGGCGGGCAGGAAATAAGCGGCCTTGCGCTGACGGTGGGCGGTGTCGGCGGCCAGGACCTGCATGGCGGTTTCACCGGTCTCCTGGGTGTGGGTGGAGAAACGGTGCGCGGCGTGGCTCTGGCCGGTTTGTACCTCAAGGCCGAGGACTATTTCAAGGGATTCGGTACGGGCGCTTACACCAACATCGGTGAGCAACGCGGCGTGACCATCGGGCTGCTAAACACCGCCGACGAACTCCACGGATTTCAGATCGGCATTCTGAACTGGGCGGGCAACAACCGTTCCCCGTTCAAGCTGTTACCTCTCATCAACTACCACGGCAATTAATAAACAGGCGCAGCCGGGGTGGCAGTCGCCCCGGCTGTATTCCCCCGCTGGTCAGTTTTTTAAATTAGAAAATAAATCCCACGGTGAAGTAATACCGCCACTGCGGCTCGTGGAACGTAAGCAGGTCAAACGCGGGCAGAAAAAACGCCGAACGGTCGAGCGACCTGGCCGCCGTAAGACTGATTGCCGTTGGATACGCGTAAAACGATCCCAGCTGCAGCCGCAATTCTCCGCCGGCCGATGTGTAGATATCGTTGGCCACGCCCCGGGCTTCGTTGTGGTTTCGCCACGACTTGGCCGCTTCAAAAAACACGCCGCCGTAAATATCACGCACGGAAATCCAGGAAAACTGCTTGCCGATGTTGCGAAGAATCGGAAACCGGTAAGTGCCGCTGGCGATCGCCCCGCGCTGTCCACCGATACTGTAGTAGGTGTAGCCTCGGATCCCATCCATACCACCGAGGTATACCCAGAAGAAATCGTCGACCCGCCTGTCGATATAAGATCCATACGCGCGAATCTGCAACGAGTGCCGAAACCACGGCAGCGGGAAATACTCGCGCCAGTCGATGGACACCTGGTTAAAATTGTACTCGGTGAATTCGGGGCGCAGGGCGTATTCGAACTCTCCCCCGTTGAACAGTTGGTCCATCGCGAACATATATTCCAGCTTGATCTCGCGCCCGCCTCGCGGATTGATATTGGCGTCCGGGGCCAGCTCGATCGACTTGTAGCGCCACCGGGCCCTTAAGTCATCACCAATAAAGTACCGCCAAGCGACCGGTTCCTGGGGGATCTGCTGGCCGTCTTTTTCACCGTACCAGTCGATGTGGATCCGATATTCGCTGTGCGAATACCACAGCGCAAAATCGTTGCGGACGGTCAGGCTGTACGGATCAACAAATTCAAATCGCACGCCCAGGTCGGCGGCCCACAGGTCGTACCGGATCTCTTCCAGATTGATCGCGTCAAAATCGGGGTCTTCCTCGAGCTGGGAGTATTCGCTCGTTTTTTCCCGCATGCGGAAAAATTCCATAAAGATAACCGGAAAGATAAAACGTAGCTCGAAATTGATAAAAGCATCGAAACGTCCGTCGATACCGTATGATCCACCGAAAAAGAAAAATTGTTTTTCCAGTATCTCGCTGCCCGCTATAAACGCTCCAAATCGTGGCGTACCGTCCCACAGCACGAATCGGGGAAAAACCTGAAGGTTGGAATAAGTTAGCTTGTAATCTTCCGGTACGATCTGCCCGCCCGCCGACTGTGTCATCGCTGCGCTCTCACCCGCTCCGTCCGACTCGACTCCTGATGTCGCTTCACCCACGGGTACGATCGTTGTGACTGACGCGTCCCCGCTGAACAACGCGGGAAACGAATCCGCTCCGGACTTGAGGTCGGCGCAGTCGTCCAGATCCCCCAGCGTCCGATCGGCGTACGCAGGCTCATCCAACTGCGCCACGGTCGCACCGTATCCATCCAGTGTCGCGACGTGGTAACCGTCACCGTCGTAACCGCTGTACACCAGCGATCCGTCCGCCGGTGAGACATCCGGCCAGAAAGCCCCTCCGATCACGTTGGTGAGCTGGTCGTATTTCCCGCTCCCCACAGTGGTCGTATAGATATTGAATATGCCGGTCCTGTCGGAGGCAAACACGATGCCGCTGCCGTCGGGCAGCCACCGGGCGTCACGTTCGTCATTTTGTGTTCTTACGACCCACTGAAAATCTCCACCGGATGTATCGATTGTGGCAATCTGGCGCGTACCTTTTTCGAAAATCCCGAACAGTATCCTGTCGCCACTCGGCGAATACTGCGGCCCGTAAAACTGGGTACCCGGACCGCGTTCGAACAACACTCGCAGGGCCGATCCGTCCGCGTTCATTGTGGCAAGCCGCCGTGTGCCATCGGAATTGAGAATACAGACGATCTTGTTTCCGTCGGACGAAAAACCGGGTTGTGAAACACGCTGTTTTTTTGTCAGACGGGTTTCTTTTTTTGTCTTGAGATCGTAAATGTGCACATCGCTCACCATGGCGTTGTACGCGTTGGTTCTGCGGTGGCGAGCGTACAGAACCCGCCCCCCGTCCGGCGAAAATACCGGCCGCGAAGAAACACCGCCCCGTAGTTTCTCCAGTTTTCGCCCGTCGCTGTCAGCGATAAAAAGCGACGTTCGGGCGTACTCGCTCCCCTTGTTCGAAAGAAACGCCACCTTTTTTCCGTCCGGGCTGAATGACGGCGAAGTCGTGAGGTTGCCCTTGATGTCAAAGGCAACACCCTCGCGGCGGTTGGGGCGGACGTCGGCCAGCAGAATGTCGTAACGCTCGCGCAGGCTTTGACGCCAGTCTTTGTAAAGTTCGTTCCCGTCCCTGCCCGTCACCTTCTTCAGCGCGCCGTCGATCGACATCCGGTACGGCTTGCCCATCTGGTGAGATATCTTCCCGATCGACTCTGGACCGTACGTTTCGGCAATATAACGCACCAACCCGAAACCGTGGTCGTACACCATTTCGTTTCCAAGGCTGCCGTGGCCGAAAAAACCCATATTGTCGTAGGACAGCATTTTGTCTTCTTCAAGACCGGCACGGAGAATCATGTCGCGGTGGGTATCCCAGCAATCGGTCTGTTTACCGGGCGCCATATACTGGGCGACACCTTCCGCCCACCACATCGGGACAACGGCCCCAACAAACGGATACGATATGATACCGTCGGGGTATCCGGTCAGCACGTCCGGACGTTTCTCGTCCTCAAAACTTATCATCTGGAAATACAGCGCAGGAATGCGCCGGGGCATTTTCATGGCCGCCTGAATCGAGACGATGTGTGTGTATTCGTGTGTTATGACATTTCTCAACCACACAGTGGTGCCAC
>CAYUDF010000004.1:0-19721 GCA_964443465.1 uncultured bacterium | reverse complement strand
CAACCGGCGAAATCCTTGCGGTCGAAGCGATCGCTCCCCAGGCGTAACCAGACTTCCTGGCAATTGGGTGAGCCCGGATACCGGGTGACCAGTTGCAGCAATATATCGGACGCCTCTGGCTGGCCGTCGTCCGAAAGTATCATGCCGAGGTTAAACAACACGGCGTCCTGGTGGAGAAAGTCCGGGTCCTCGTCCAGGATGGACCGGTACAACGACACCACCGGTGCGTAGTCGACAAACGGCGCCAGCGCGCGGTCTTCCAACTGGTCGGCCGACGGTTTGTCTCCGATAAATCCGGCCATGCGTGCCTGGAAATCGTCCCTTGCCTGCATCAGCTTCAGATCGGCCAGACGAAAACGACTCTCTCCCCGTGCCGGGCTGCCGGAATAACGGCCGAGAAAGGTTTCCAGCCGGTCCATGGCCAGCCGTCGTAACGAAACGACCGCGGCGCTGTCCTCCGCCGTTTCGGCCTCGACGGCCAGTTCGTAACCGGCGTCGGCGAGGTGATAGTCGATCGCTTCGCGCTCGTTTTCCAGCTTGAGCCGGCCCCGGCCGGCGACGGCGTTTGCGATCTGCTGGCGGGTGTGAGACTCGAAGACCCGCAGCGAATCCAGCTCGGCTGCCAGGATATCCCGTTGCGCCTTCGCGGCGGCCAAAGTGGGGTCGTTTGCATACCCCGACAGTGTGGAATCGATGTTGTTCTCGATACCGCGCGCGCGGGCCAGCTCGGCGAGTATCGCAGCGTAAAGGGACCGGCTGTCTCCGGTCAGACGGGGCTCCCACACCGTATCGAATGACCGATGGATAACAACCGGATAATAGGTGGCAAACGCTTCGACGAACTGAGCCGTTTCCAAAGCCAGCGAATCTTCCAGGGCCAGTATTTCCGCCGGGGTGGGAACACCGGGCGGATACGAAGAAGTCCGGGATTTCTGCGGTCCCTCGACGTGGAAGTGGCGCAGAGCCTGCATGAACAACAGTTCTTTCTGGATCTGATCGGCCATCGTTCGCGTCCGGACGGCGATATCGAGCAGAGAACTGTCGCGTACCGCTTCCAGTTTCAGAACGGCGACATCCAGACGCGCCAGAAACATCTCCAGTTGTGCCGCCGCGCCGGCCAGATCGGTCCGGCTGTTGCCGGCTTTGTCGAATCCAGTCTGGAAATAAGATAGACGGCGCTCCAATTCGCGCTCGCGATCCGACACAATTCGATTGTGGCGGTTAAGATCGGTGGATTTCCGGTTGTAGTTGTCCCGCAGCTGCCGCACGGTTTGCCACTCGTCCAGTTGCGGGCTGAACCGTATCAGCAGGCCGGTGCTGTCCCAGGAGACGCCGGTTGTCGCGGGAAAAGATCCCGGCAACAGTTTTTCGGCCAGATCGTTTTTGAATTCAGCTTTGGGCTGCTGTGTATCCCGCAGGTCGAGTGCGGATTCGGTGATCCCGGTAATATGATCCACAACCGCTCCGGGGCTCAGTCGGATTTCCTCACGCCACCGCTGCTGCTTTTCCCATTCGGTCCAGATGTCGTCGAGCGCCGATACGTCCTCCAGCCGGTCGAGGCCTTCGTAGTCATCCAGCCAGTTCAGTTCAGCGGATTCGAAATAATTCAAGGCGCCGCTCCAGTCGGATTGATCCGATTCAATTGCGCCCAGGGCGAGTTCGACGTCCCGCCGGTTTTCATAAATGGGAAAATCGTCCGGGATCCGCGACAGTGTCTTGCGCGCTCTACGGGAATTCCCGTCACCCAGCGCCACCAGGCCGCGGATAAACTCCGCGTCCGGAACCAGTGAACTGTTTTCGGGTATCCGGTCCAGGAGTTTGTCGACCGATTCGCCGCGTTCCAGTTTTACCGCGACAAGTTTGAGAAGGGCGCCCGCCACCAGGTCGGCTTCCAGCTGGTTGCGCGCTTTTTGTGCGGCAAGCTGTTTCCATTCCGGTGTGGCATCGAAACCGGCCGCTTCGCGGTCCTGCGCGGCTTGATACAATACGACCAGGTACAGCGGGCCTTCCGACTGGGTCAACCGCAACAGCCGGTCGGGGTCGTCGGCCACCAGTACAAAACAGTAGTGAATCCAGCGGCGCCACGCCGATCCGTTTTCGTCCCCCGCGCGACCGGCGACGTGCAGGAAAGCATCTGTATCGTCCATCTGGATATAGGCCATCGACAACAGAAACGCCGCTCGGCCGGCCTGGTCAAAGGCTGATTTCCGACCCAGGTCTATTGTTTCCAGAAGCGCGGCGGCGCCGGCGATGTCACCCGTTCTCCACAGGTCCACCGCGCGGGCGAGGTTGAGTTGCTCCCAGTCCGACGGTGCCAGGGAAAGAAAAACGGGGGATTGATTCACACGCACCGCGGGTTCGTCCGTCGGAGGCGTACCTTCGGACGAAATCCCGCCGGCGCGTGCGATACCGTTGGCGGTCTGCAGCAGGAGGGCCAGCACCAGTCCGCAGACCAGCATTGTGTTGGAACGGATCAACATGTATATGCCTTCTCAGCGGTACCAGACGGCGGTCTGGAGACCAGAATATTGCCTGCTTTTGTCGAGACCACCCAGGTCCAGTTCCAGAAACGTGATCTGGTTTCTCCTGGTGTCCACGGCGACTTTGACCGGTAAGACTTCGGCCCATCCATCGCCGGAGAAGCTCACTTCGATCAGGTGTTCCCTGGGTTCGACGAATTCGAAGTAAATCTGTGCGATACCGCCCTGTGTCAGGGACAGCCGATGTTCCGGTCTCAGGCCAACGCGGACCACTTCGTTTTCCTCTGTAACTACGATCGCTTCGGGTATCGACGTTTTCCCCTCCAGGCCCTTCATTAAAATCACCAGGGCGGTCTCCTGGTCTCCAAGGAAGTCCTGCTCGAGCGACAACAGCCTGCTCTGCTGCTCGGAGAGCAGTGTTTCCATCAGCGTAAGTTCCGCTTCCAGGTCGCCCAGTTGGGAGACGCTGGTCAACACGTCGCGCTGCGACATCTGTTTGTTTGCCGCGTCCACGGTGTCGCGCGCTGCGGCGATGTTTTCCGCCATTTCTTTTAGCATCAGAAACCGTGCGTCCAGCATTTCCGCACCGGTTGTTCTTGTTTTAATGACGCGTGTGCTCAGCTGGTCGAGTCGTGCGCGCAGAAATACCCGGTTGTCCTTCAGAAACTGCAGCGTCGGGTGTTTTGTTTCCCTTGTTTCGGTGCGTTTGACCTCGACGGTTTCTTTCACTTTTTCCGTATCGCCCTCTTCGCCCGCCAACGCCGGCAGGACCGTCAGAACCAGGCACACGGGAACGTACAGTATTTTCCGGATAGAAATCATCTTCCTAACCCCTCCATGTCCGGACGACGTCGCCGCTGGACGCGTCCACCACCACTACCAGTGACGGGCTGTTGTCGGATTTATAAAGAAACGCCCACGTGGTTGCGTCCGGTTTGTCGTCGTAAAACGCGCCGCGGATGAGAATCATGGTGGCCATGTGGCCGCCGAATTCACGGCGATACTTCTGCCCGGCTTTTTGTTCAGCGGCGACCATCGCTTCGTCGCTGTCGATCCAGTAGTCGGGTAGCGGTGGCGCCTCGAAGTCGAAGCCAAGATCGGACGCTTCAATGATTTTCCCGTCGCGCACCGAATATCCCCTGGCCGTGCCCTTGGCCTTCGAGTAGTACAGATAACCCCAACGACCGGCCGTGCCTGCCGGTCCGACCCGGTCGTCGTTTTCCACGTAGATCAGACGGGCGTCGGATGTCCATATTCTCGCCGCACTGCGCGTCAGTTCCAGTCCGGTTCGCGCGCTGAATGGAGCCGGATCGCTTCCGGCTACAACATCGGAACCCGGACACACTGCAAACAACGCGGTCAGCAACAACAATGTCTTAATAGAGCGGAAGTTGGTCATCAGATGTTCCCCCTACAGGAAGTAAGAGATCCCGACGCTGAATTCAAAATTTGTGTTGTCCCGGCGGGCACTGGATGAACCCGATCCGAAACTGTAGTTGCGGAACTCGAACCGGCACGCCACCTGCTGTTTGACGAAAAAATTGGTGCCGACTCCATAGTTGATGCTCGATTCCGTCTGGCCCTGCATGATGGAGCTGCCCGCGCCAATGGTGAGAAACGGCACCATCTGGCGTCCCGGCAACAGCAGCAGGTTTGCGTTCATCGCGTAAAACAACATGTAGAAGTCTTCGTCCTCGAGGGCGAGACCAAACAGGGATTCGACGATTTCCGCCGGCCGGACGACGTGTGTCAAACCCATGCTGCCTTCCACCTCCACGTACTCCACCAGGTGATAACCCACACGCCCGCCAAACACGATGGAGTTGGATTTGCGATCGAATGCGTAACCGCCGGTGTACGCGGTCAGGCTGAAACTGCCCACACGCGAAAACAGGCGGGGGTTGGGACGGAATTCCAGGTCGGACATGTCGTCAAACTCCTGACAAAGCGACGAATGGATCCAGCCGGTGTTGGTGTCGGACAGGCGTACGTTGTACCAGGCATCTTTTTTGGCGATCACCACAAACTCCGACCCTTTCGGGTACACGCCGGTGATGGCGTAACTGTTACCCGGCCCGCTGCGCACAACGTTGTTGTCGCCACTCGACAGGCGGACCTTTTTCTCGTCGAGAACGTGGGGTCCGTTGAGGACGGGACTCGATGTGTCTCCCGCGTCCGCCGACAACGGCAGGGCGAGAAGAATCAAAACCATCAAGACCCGTTTCCATTTATCCAAAGATCGGTTCATGTCCATTTCCTTCGATTCCATAACAGTGTTATTCCGGGCCCAGGAGCCACGAGACCCCCACGCTGAACTGCCAGTTACTGAAAGACTGCCTCGCGTATACAATCTCGTCCCCCCGGCGATGCGCGGTATCCAGCGAAAACGTCGAACGCTCCACTTCGAGGGATAAAGCCGCGTGCCGCGTGATTTTTGAGCGTAAACCGGTCCCCAGGCCGTACTGCCAGGTGGACACGGCCTCGTAGGATACGGTGACGGGGTCCGCAATCCCGCCGATTTCAAAGGTCATCCGGTCCGGATCGTATCCCAGGAACATCCCGCCGCCGGAGATCGAGCCCCACAGTTCGAATATTCTGTATTCCAGGGCGCGCACGTGGCCGGTGAAGACAACGTCGGTTTTGTTTACCTGGGGCGCCCGGGTTTCCCCCGGAATTCCGGTGACTTGACGGGTGTGCGACCGGCCCATGCGGATTCCGCCGGCCAGCCAACCCCGGTACAGTGTGACCTGCAGACCGGTCACGACGGCGGGTTTCGTGTCCCACCGGTAGTTTGCCAGGTTGTCGTCAAACACCTGAACACCCACCGACGGTCCGACGGCGAGGTTCCAGCCGTTACGCTGGTCACCCGCGGACGCCGTGCCGGCGGACAACAGGAGAAACAAGCCCGCGATAATAGGAAAAGATCGCTGGTTGTCTCCGGATTGTGCATTTCCCGGGAAGCCCACGATCAGGATCCTCCCCCCGGCTGCGTGATATCGAGCGCAAAACCGGTAAACAGCACTTCATGTTGTCCGGATACAAACGGCGTGACCACCAGGCTGTCCCGGCCGTCCTGCAACCGGACCTCGTCTCCCGAACCCATATACAACACCAGGTACAGGCCGTCGCCGCCGACCGCGTCAAACATCTCCGGCGGGATTTGTGCGGTGAACGACAACCGGACGTCGCGCATCAGGTGATCGAACCCGGTAACCGCTTTGGTCGCGCGGCCCGCCGTGACGGAATTGGCCAGTATCCTGTCGATACTCTGCGCCACTTCCGCCGTGTGGGCGCCGTGATCCAGTGTCACTTCGGCCGGAGACACGCTGTCGCTGTAGCGGACCTCGGCGACAAGAAACCCGGTGAGGATCTGCCGGTACGTGATACGGCTGCTGACCGACACGTTAATGGGCGACCCCGCCGCCTGGGCCTGCCCCGGTTGCGGGCTGACCGACTGCATTTCCAGCAGGGTCCACCGTTCGTCGATTTCCGGTTCACCGAGGCAACCGATCCCGGCGAGCAGCAGTACCACTACTGCAACCCGCAGGACCGGCGCCATAACATATTTTTTAATTCGCACAGCTTTCACAATTTTTCCCCCACCTACACCCTTTCGGGCTGCGCCCTCAGGGTGTGGGCCAAATTAAATGACACTATGGTGTCCCTATTTTAAGAGAACCATCTTGCCGGTGGTTCGTTCGTGTCCGACTTCGAGGCGGTACAGGTAAATACCCGATCCCACCGATCCGCCGGTTTGACTTCGGCCGTCCCACGGTACTTCGTGAAAACCGGCATCGATCGGCCCGGCTCCCAGCTCGCGGACCAGGCGGCCCCGCACGTCGTAGACGCGCAGGCTGTAGTTGCGGCTGTTTCCCGCCGGCACCATAAACCGTATGGTCGTGCTGGGGTTAAACGGGTTGGGAGTATTTCCCAGCAGCGTGAGCTGCCCGGGCAATTCGGGTCCACCGGCGTGAGACATCGACAAGCTGGTCTCGATCTCGCTTACCGATTTTTCGTCATATGTTGAACTGGCCCGGACGGTCAACCGATAGTCGCCGCGTTCCCAGGCGGCGAGGTAGTCGTTGTCCGAGAAACGGATCGTCTGCAGCCCGGTCTCCAAAACACCGGCGTCGTGGCGCGCGATCACGCGTCCGCTGCCCGGTTCCGTGATTTCCGCGATTACGTTGGCGTGATCTGTCAGCGTCACCTGCACCGAAGCGCCCGATTCGTTCAGCACGGTGGCGTCGGTTAATTCCACACCGAGATTCATCATCCGGATCCCGTTGTTCTCTCCCCATTCTTCCACCAGGATGCCGCTACCCTGACCGGTACGGGCGCGTTCGCCGGTACGGTGATCGGTCACATTGGCGAACGGTACGTGAAAACTTCTCGGGCGATTGACGTCCGCGAGGGTCGCGACACGAAACAGGGAAGCGGTGAACTTGGTCACACTGCCGTTCTGCGGCGCGGCGGCGTAAACGTTGCCCCAGTGGTCGGTGTCGAGAGACGTAACCGGGCCCATGGCGTGCGGCACCGAACCTTCCCAGGCGAGTCCGTTGCCGGTGTCCCTCAGGCGGACCAGCCGGCCGTTGTGGGCGTCCGATACATAAACCTCGTCGCTGTGGGCGCCGTCGCGGTGGCCGGTTGTGATGGCCATCGGTCCGGCAAAACGGTTATTTCCGCTGCCCAGATCTCCAACGGCGCCGGCTAGGCGGGCGGAGGTGCCGGTCAGCTCGTAGCGCCGCACCTCGTTGCGGCCGGTGTTGGCCACGTACAGGCGGTCGTCTCCCGGTTCGAACGGCGTTCCGCCGTCGGAATAAGCCACGTCGTACGGCCTGCTCAAACCATCGATTTCGAAAACGGGCACGAGGGCCATCCGTTCAAATTCGCCTTCTGTCCTGAATACCAGGACGCGGTCGTTCCCGGTGTCCGCGACATAAACGCGCCCCAGGCCGTCGCTGGAAAGTCCGCGTGGCGAGGCCAGTCGCCCGAATCCGTCCCCGTTACCGTCGTAAGCGGACAGGTCTTTTCCCATCTCGCCGATCAGCAGCCGGTTCCACGCGGGATCGGACACGATCTGGTAGTAACGCGCTTCCAGGTACGGGAAGCGGTCGTACACATCGACGTTTCCCACCACGACGGTGGCGTAGGGCAGCCCGAACAGGTCCCGGCCGATGCGTTCGTTCGTTACTGTTTTTGTCAATACCTCTACGCCGGCGTCGGCGATGTAGGTGGCGGGTTTAAACGTTTCCGCCGCCGAGCCACCGGCGCCAAGCGCCAGCAGACAGATCGTTACAATAATTGCTTTCATAACCGGCTCCTCTGTTGCAGTGCAGGTTGTCAAAACGAAACCCGAATACCGGTTTCGACAACGTTGGCTGTGAAATTGTTGCTGTTGAAATACCGTTCATAACTGAGTTCGAACTGTGTGTGTTTCAAAAACCCGATTCGACGGGACAATCCATGCGGGTGCCACAACACACGGCCCCCGAAAAGGTGGGCGCCATAACCGCCCAGGCGATAGTCTCCGGTCTGCAGGCCGGAGATTCCGCCCGCCAGCGTATAGTCTTCGCTGAAAAAATACGCGGGAACCTGTGTGTAATATCTGTACCGGTAGCGGACGATAAACTGTTCGGAGATGTACTGGCTGAGTTTTACTCCGTATGTATGCGAAGTGATTCCCCAGTCGTCGTCGTAGTACCTGAAATCAAATTTCAGGCTCGAACGGTTGGTAAAGTACTGACTGATCCGCAGAAAAGCGTCCCGCCTGTTCCTGTACCCGGGATGAAGCTCCGGCACGTTACTGCCCGACACGTACACGTTGCGGTACGGGTCGTGTTGCAGACCGCGCACCCGGTTGAACTCGCTGCCGATACGGACCACGGTTGTGGGTGTCAGGATCTGGGTGATCACCAGGTTCCAGTGCAACGTCTTGCGGAAATCGGCGATACCTTCCGTGTCGGCGTCCACCAGCGGCTTGATGTTGTCCCAGCTGTAACTCAATCCCCCGGAGATATTGAGGTTGTCCCCGAAGAAACCGTGGTTATAGCCGCCCGATACCATCTGCGCGAAATAGTCGCTTTCCGTGGACATGTAATAACCTGCGCTGACGTTGCGCCAGAATACGGTGCCCTGCATTTCGTCGCGGATCTTCACGAAGTCCTCAAACGGGTCGGTATTACCGGCGATCGGCCGGCTGGCCGACGTGATCGCGTCGACGGCCTCGTCGCTTCCGGGTGCCGCCTCGACGCCGGGAAATACCACGATGTCGTGCGCCCACTGGAACGAAAAAGCCACGTTGCTCTCCGTTTCTAACCGGTATCCGGCGTAGTGTGTGTACACGTTGACGCCGTCCACGTCGGAGAAATAGTGGAAGTTGTACGACACCGACTGTTCTTCCACGCCGGCGAATCCCGGTTGTACGCACAGTACAACCAGCATCACCGCAGTCGCTGCGACCACGGAAACGAGTTTATGCCCGGCGGCTATTTGCACGCGCATCCGCCCCCGGCGCCACCGACGCCGCCGGTTGAGCCCTCGCGGGCTTCGAGCCACTTCAGTTCGCGCATTTCGGCGCCCGCTTCCAGTTCCGACACCATAATGGGGTCGGCGAGGTGTTCCTTCTGGTACGGACGCACGGAGGAACAACCGGTTCCCGCGGCCAGCAACAGCACCCCGACAGCAAAAAGGTTTAAACTAAATCTCTTCATTTCGATCCTCCGGTTTTTGTTTTAACCAGTAGTGATTCAGCTTTCTTGTGCAGCGCTTCGAGGTCTTCCTCCGAACTGCTGCGGATCATTTGTACGACATTACCGTCGCGATCGAGCAGAAACGTGCAGGGTAGCGCCGGCAGATCCAGTGTTTTTGCCAGCCCCGACGGGTCGTCGTGTAAAACCGTCAGGGACAGGTTGGCCTCTTCAGCAAACCGCCGGGCCTTGTGAATTTCCTTGTCGATTGAGATCGCGACCACGCGGGCCCCGCGTCCGGACCACTTTGTGTGCCATCCGTCCATGATGGGCAGCTCCTTGCGGCACGGCGGGCACCAGCTCGCCCAGAAATTCACGACCACGACCTCGCCCCTGAACGACGACAGCGTTGTTTTGCCGCCGTCGAGGGACGTCAGCCCGTAACGGGTCAGCGTCTCGCCGGTTTCTGAGTCCGGAACGTTGTCCGCCGGCGCGGCCGTTGCCGCCAGCACGAGCACAAGCCCGGCGATCCATATTGGTCTGAAAATTCGCACGTTTTTTCTCCTCTTCGAATCGGTCTAACGGTACTGGGCGCCGAGTAACACCCAGAAATTGAACAGTTCCTGCTGGGCGGGCGTCAACACGCCGGGAGCGGGATGCGGCCCGTCGGCCTCCGCTTCGCCCACTCCGAGGATGTAGTCGATCAACACCGACCGTCTCGGGAACCCGGGATTGACGACCTGCCGTGGGCCCATTTCGGACTCGCCGGACAGGTTGACGTAACCGCGGGGGAATATCTGTCTGCCCATCATCAGTGTGTCGAGCACCGACGTCAGGTCCAGGTCGCCCGGCGGCGGAATGGTGTCGGTGACGGTGATCCACGTGCTGTCGGGAACGATCAGCGAATCGCGCTGCGTATACGTCGGCGTGTGACAGCTGGCGCATTCGGTTTCAACGATCGGACCGATGTGGTCGCGGTAGTTGATGTACCAGAAGTTCTCCGGAGCGGTGTTCACGTCGCTGGCCGGCTGGGTGCGTGCGTACGGATTCGGGTTGGTAATACCCTCGCCGTCTGTCAGTCCCCTGTCCTTGTGACAACCGGTGCACTCGTCCACCTCTTCGCCCGGCTGGACGTAAATCCACGTCCGCTTGTTGACGATTCCGCGCCGCAGGTTGTCCAGCGTCGCAAAACTGATGGGTGTGTTGGCCGGTACCTTCATGCGGAAAGATCCGTCGTGGTAAACGGGAGCAAATCCAACGATCGCGCGTTTTTCAAATGTGTTTGCCGAGAAGTCGTTCGGTTCGCCCTGCATCGTCGGTATACCGGCGATAACAACGATTTCCGTGATATCGTCCACGCCCTTGACTGGCACTTCCTGGCCGTCGTTGTCTCCGCGGTTGAATACATCGCTGGCGGTAAAAATACCGAAGTCCAGCGTCGGGTCGCCGTTTGGTGGGATAACCGGGGGCTTTTTGTGCGGGGCGAGCAGTTGCGCGTCGTATTCGTTCCAGCCGGGATCGTTATACAGAAACGTCAGGTCGTTGATCGTAATGGTCGCCGGGTCTTCCTCAGTGCCGGCGCCCGACTGGTTGAGCGTAAACGTGTACAACGCGTAATCAACTTCGGACTCCTCCGCGGCGGGCAGGGTATAAGACGCAACGTATTTGTTGCCCCCGAGGGGGAACGGGTACTTGAATGCGCCGTAAGTCCACGGCGCTCCGTCGTTGTTGACCTGCGCGGTCAGCACATCCCAGTTCTTTGAATTGTCCGATGCGGACGGGTCCGCCGGACCGTTCTCCAGTTTGAGAATGGCGATGGGGCCGGCGTCTTCGTTGACACGTGTCGATTCGATGGCGATCAGCCGCCCGTCTGGAGTCGGCTGTGTGTGAAAGAAGTTCCGGTTGTGCGGGCCGAACCGGTGGAACGCCTTGGTGCCGTCCGGTGCGCAGAAGAACAACGGAAACCTGTTAAACGTACCGAAGTGTTCCCACCGGGTATAGACGATCTGTCCGTCGGGCATGAGAACCGGGTCGAAGTCGTCGCTCATGTTGAAGCTGACCCGTTTGATGCCCGAACCGTCGTTGTTGCACGTGTACAGCACTTCGGCGGGCGAGTGGTTGTATTCGTCCATCTCGCCGTGCCGGGAACTGGTAAACAAGATTTTCCCGTCGGGCAGGTAGACCGGGTCGAAATCGCGTCCACCGCCGCTGGTGACCTGGCGCAGCCCGGTCCCGTCGGCGTTGATTTCATAGATGTTGCGATTTCCGCCGGTTGCCGGCCGCATGGAAAACAGGATCCTCTTGCCGTCAAAAGACACGCAGGGGTCGCTGATACTGGCGCCGGTAAAATTGGTGATCGGTGTTACCAGGCCGTCGGGAGAAATTGGCGACAGCTTGTAGAGGTTGCCGTCGGCCCTGCTGCGGTTGAGCGTCTCTTCCGCTTTTGTTTTGACGAACACGATGGCTTCGGTGGTTTCTTCCACCACCAGAACGTCATCGGGAGCGCTGTCGCGGCATCCCGCAAAAGACACAAGCAACAGCGCCACTGCCAGAAGCAGCGCCGGAACCGTATCGATGCGAGGAAACGTCTTATCGTTTGATGTCTGACTCATGTTGCTCTCTCCTTTAACGCCTCCGATAGTGAAGAGCGGCTTTATGCCGCCCCACGAAAAACAAACGGGTTATCCTCCGATAGATCGATAAAATGAAAATCCGATCGTGAAAATGCGGTATCCGTATGTCACGGTGTCGCCAGAATCGGGATCCTGTCCCAGCACGGTGGCGCCGCGCATCTCGCCGCGCACGGCCACGTCGTCCCGTATGTACAGTTCCAGGCCGCCGCCGGCGGTAATTGTGTTTTTGGTAACGGGGTCGGCGTTGATCGCCTGGCCCGGGTATACGGTCATCATGCCGTAACCGGCGGTGACGTACGGCTGGAGCCGCCACGGTACCGGGTAACGGACGATGAGGTTGAACGTGTGCAGAAGCGCGTGCAATGACGACGTCGGGTTGTGCCCGATTTCGATTTCGTATCCCAGCCACGCGTTGGGATTAAACGCCACACGTATGGCAAACAGGTCCTGGTTTCCCAGCTGACCAACCGCCGGGCTGAAAGACAGCCGCCGTGTGAACTGCCGGGGGCCCGGGCTGACGCGATAACCGGCGTCCTCCAGCTCGGGAACCAGGTAGGTCCGCCCGGATGGATTTTCGGCGGCGGTTGAGTCCGGCGCCGGCGAAGGGTTCGCATAAGCTGCGTTCGCGGCGATTATGAGTGCCGGTATCAGCAAAACAGTGCTCAATGTCCTGTTCATCGGTATTCTCCCGCTTCAATCCAGGTCAGGATGGCCTGGTAACCGGGGTTGTCTGTGGACATGAACCCGAAGTGTTCGGAGTCCGCGGTGTGCACCACACCACCGGCCGCTTCGGCCAGCGGTTTGACCAGCACCCGGCTGGCCGGCGGATTTTCGGGGTCGATCTGAAGACGAACCTGGGCAAAGTCCAGGTCGATGTCCTTGTTCGTGTTGGGGGACAGCAGAAACGTGCCCCGGAACCCACCGCCGTGACAGGCCGTGTTGTCGCAACCCAGGCTGGTCAACAGCGGATCGATCTCGTCGGTGAATACCTGGAAATCGACGGCGTATTCGCGCCCACCTGTCGGCGGATCGGGAGCCGTCACGTCGGCGGTATCGCATCCGGCAGGTATCGCGGTTGCGAATAATAAACAAAAAACTTTCAGCAACCGTGTGCCGGTGTTAATTCGGATCAAAATCCTTTTTAATCCAAAATGCATTCTGCGCTTTTGTAAACAGTCCATAACGTCCCCGGCAAACTTCAAAGTGCCGTGCAGTGCCTCAACTCTCCGCATATCGACGCGGTGCTTTATATCAATGGTTGAACCGGGACATTGTGCAAGACCCGGACCCGATGTTTTGATCTGTTATTCTGTTGTGAGCGATTGGCTTGTAGAGCGGGCTTTCGAAACGGGGGCGGGAACTGTCAGAAGTACCGGACGGAGTGCGTGGGTTTCATCTGTTCGAGCAGGTTGAAGCGCGGGGTCAGTTGTTTTTCCACCCAGACGGTCGCTGTGCCGCCGGCGCCGGGTTCGATAAGGATCACGGACAGGTCATCGCGGGCACTGGCCAGGCGGCGCGCCTCTTCGGGCCCCATCACGAACAGCGCCGTTGCCCACGCGTCCGCGACGGTGGCCCGATCACACACGACGGTGACGGAGGACAGACCGCTCGCCGACCAGCCTGTGCGCGGATCGAGGATATGGCCGTAACGTTTGCCGTCGGCGTCGACAAACTGTTCGTAATCGCCCGACGTGGCAACGGCCTCATTATGTAACTCGAGCCGCGCCAGCCACGGCACGTTGCCGGCGGGATCCCGGATGCCGACCGCCCAGCCCGGGTGGCCGACGGCGTCACCGAGTGCGACCATGTTACCCGACAGGTCGATCAGCGCGTTGGTAACACCTGCGTTCGAGAGCGCGGCGGCAACGCGGTCCACGCCGTAACCTTTGGCGATACCGCCAAGGTCTATCCGGACATTACTGCTCGTAAACCTCAAGGTTTGTTTGTTCTCGTTGAAGTCCAGCTTGTCCCAGCCGATATGTTTTAACGTCGCGATGATTTCGTCCGTTGCGGGTACCCGGGGGCCGCCGCCGAGGAATCCCCACAGCCGGACCAGCGGTTCGATGGTAATATCAAACGCGCCGCCGCTCGCCTTTGCCACCCGCTGCGAGGTGGCGATCACATCGGCGACTTCGGGGTGGATTTCCAGCGATCGGGTGGCAGCGTCCTGGTTGATGCGTGTCACCTCACTGGTTTCGGTCCAGTTGCTCATCAGCGAGTCGACAAAGTGGAGAACCTTCAGGGATTCGTAAGCGAGATCGGCCACGGCGGCGGAATCGGCGGTTACCAGGGTGAGTGAGGCCCACGTGCCCATGGTTTCGGTCCGAAAAATTACAGCGCGGCCCTCCACCGACGACTTGTCGCCATTGGCACAGGAGATCAATATCGCGGCGATTGTCAGTCCGGCGAGGGCGAGTATCGGGAATCTGAAAAGAGCCGTCTTCATCGTTGAAAATCTACCAGTTGCGCTGTAGCATGGCAACAGCAACACTCAAACCTCCACGCAAAGGAAGCGATGAATCCCGATCGACTGGTTCACAGAGTATTTCTCGGACTGACTTTTCTATTTGTCCTGTTCATTATATACGCCAGCTGGACGCCGGGGCCGGAGAGTTTCGAAGGCGTCCGTCAGAAATTTTCCGGTATAGACGAGCTGTCCGATGTGTTTCGCGTGCACGACCTGCGCGACATCACCACCAACGTTCTATTATATATACCGCTGGGAGTATTTCTGGCGCTGGCGCTGCCCCGGCGTAAACTCCGGCTCATAAGTCCTTGGCTGGCAATCGGTTTTGGCGTCAGCTTCGCGATGGAATTCGGGCAGACGTTTATCGGCCGCCATCCCGACGTGGTTGACCTGATCACCAACAGCCTGGGGTATGTCATCGGATTCCTGATCGTGGTGGTGGGTGTCCGCCACTACGGCCTCAATCCCACGGTGTTCCTGGGGCTCGATCCCGAGTCCGATCTGGATGCCCGGACCCAGTCCGTTGCCGCGTTCCGGTTCATCTACATCAGCATTTATGTCCTGGTCGCACTATTACCGTTTGACGTGTCCGTCAGCCTGTCCAAGCTTTACGCCCAGTTATTGCCCGACGACGTAGGCAGGATCCGGTTTATCCTGAATCCGTTTTATCACCTGGCCCTGTGGCAGGATCACGGGCTCAAACTGACGCTCGAATTGCTCGGGTTGGTGCCGGTGGCCGTCCTGACCGCCTTTCTCGGCGGTGTCAAGGGCCGCCTCAGCGTGTTTTCGACGATTTTTTCCTGCGTGCTGGTTGCCCTCCTGTGCGAAGTCGCGCAGATATTCATTTTGTCACGGACCACCGATATGGCCATGCTACCGCTCGCAATGATCGCCGGTGTGCTGGGTTGGGCGCTGGTCAGGGTGTGGTTCAACCTGCAAAATGAGGAAGTCGCTGGTGGGGGACAAAAGGCAAGCAGTAACTGGCGGCCGCTGGCCGTGGCGTCGATCGGATACGGCCTGGTGATACTGTTTTTTGCCTGGTCGCCGTTCCGGTTTGAGCTCGATCCGGTGACGGTAGCCAACAAAGTGCTGCACGACAGCAACATCATTCCGTTCAAGGAACACTTTTCAACCAGGAGTCTGGCGAGCGCTGTTGACATCGTCAAGGAAGCGTTATTATTTGTTCCCCTGGGGGTTCTGCTGTCTTTCTTGTTGAGCGAACTCGTCCCCTCGATGCAACGATTGAAAATCGCGTTGATCGCAGGGGTTATATGCGGACTATTTGCAACATTTACAGAACTGTCGCAGGCGATTTGCGTGCGACGATACATCGACATTACCGACATTCTGCTGGCGGGATTCGGGGGGTTATGCGGCGCGATTGCGCTGAGCATGTTCCGCTACAAGAAACCGGACTCGCGTCCATCTCTGGGATCCTGATTGTTATTTAACTCGATCGAATTCGCCATTTTTCTGCCGGTGGTTTTCGTCCTGTACTGGTTTTGTACGGGCGGGAACACACGGGTTCAGAACGTACTGTTGCTGATTGCCAGTTACGTGTTCTACGGGTGGTGGGACTGGCGGTTTCTTTCGCTGATTGTTTTCAGTTCGTTTGTAGATTACACGGTATGCCTCGGTCTCTCGAAGTATGAAAAGCCGAAATACAGGAAGCTGCTCCTGCTGGCCAGCCTGTGCGTGAACATCGGGTTTCTCGGATTCTTCAAGTACTTCAATTTTTTTGCCGACAGTTTTGTCGATGCGTTTACGTTGTTCGGGCGGCCGATCGAAGCGCGCACGCTCAACGTCATTCTGCCCGTCGGTATCAGCTTTTATACGTTCCAGACGCTCAGCCATACGATAGACGTCTACCGCCGCAGAATCGGAACCACGCGGGATCCAGTGGCGGTTTTTGCTTTTGTCAGTTTTTTCCCCCAACTGGTCGCCGGTCCCATCGAACGCGCCGGCAACTTATTACCCCAGTTTTGCCGAAAACGCAATTTCGACTACCACAAGGCCACCGATGGTCTGCGGCAGATCCTGTGGGGTCTGTTCAAAAAGATGGTGATCGCCGACAAGTGCGCCCCGCACGTGAACGAGATTTTCACCAATTATACGGATTATTCGGGCAGCACCCTGTTTCTGGGTGTGTTCCTGTTTGCGTTACAGATCTACGGGGATTTTTCGGGGTATTCGGACATCGCCATCGGCACGTCGCGGTTGTTTGGATTCAGCCTGATGCGCAATTTTGCTTTTCCGTACTTTTCGCGGGACATCGCCGAATTCTGGCGGCGGTGGCACATATCGCTGTCGACGTGGTTCCGGGACTACGTGTACATACCGCTTGGCGGCAGCAAGGGCGGATCGTGGATGTCGATGCGAAATATATTCATCATTTTTGCCGTCAGCGGGTTCTGGCACGGGGCAAACTGGACTTTTATCGTGTGGGGTTTGTTAAACGCGCTTTATTTCCTGCCGTTGTTTCTTCTCAACCGGAATCGGACCAACCTGGGCCAGGCGGCGGAAGGCCGGATGTTGCCGTCGGCCGGGGAAGCCCTGCAGATGGCGGTCACGTTCTTTTTTACGTTGATCGCGTGGGTGTTTTTCAGGTCACCCACCGTTACGGACGCTTTTTTGTACCTGAAGAGGATGCTGTCGCCGTCGTTGTTTTCGTCTCCGGAAGTGGCGCCGGCGGTAACGATCGGGCTGATCGTGTTTGTTATGGTTGTCGAGTGGATTCAGCGGGACAAACAGCATGCGCTGCAGATTGACGGTGCGGGATTACCCGCGGCCGTCCGCTGGGCCTATTATAATGTGCTTATTCTGGTGATTCTCGCTTTCAGCGGCAATCAGCAGGAATTTATCTATTTTCAATTTTGATCGAAGGTCATGCGTAAATTCATCATCAGGACATGTGTGTTTTTCGGCTCGGCGCTGGTTATTTTTCTGGTCGCGCTGTTTCTGACGTCCGGCGCCAAAACTTCGATCATCGAATCACGGAATCTGCTGGAACTGGGGAGTGAAACCACAACGATTATCCTGGGCGATTCGCACACCGAATGCGCGCTGGATGACGAAATAATACCCAACACGGAAAACATGTCGCAGAGCGCCGATTGTTATCTGTACAGCTATGTGAAGCTCCGCGAGCTGCTGCGGCACAACCCGCAGATCGACACAGTAGTGCTGGCCTACTCCTATCACAACCTGGCCATATCGCAGGACGAGTGGCTGCTGGACAACAACACGCTGGTGAGCAAGTTGAACAGGTACTACTTCCTGATGAACAGTGGCGAGATCGCACACCTTCTGGGCATCAATCCGCGCCCGCTTGGCGGTGTGATGACCACGATCTTCAAAACCAACATCGAAGCGCTGGTTGAGGTTCTCAAGGGTAATTTCACGCTGGAATACCTGAACATCGGAAGGTACCTGTACCTGGACAGAAACAAGCTGGACGAAAGCCTCAAGCGCCTGGCCGAAGAACCCGACAAACCGGATGCGTACTCAGATATCCAGAAGGAATACCTGGTGAAGATCAGGGCGCTGTGTGTCGAACAAGACAAAACACTGATGCTGATGAAGACACCGATCCACCGCGCGCTGAGGGACAAACACGACGTGCTGAAAGACGCGTACTACCAATTTTATCGCGAACACCTCGGTGATATCACTCTACTGGACTACGGGCAGTTTGCCGTACCGGACTCCTGTTACAGCGACGCGGACCATTTGAACTACAAGGGTGCGAGATTATTCTCGAATTATATCGAGGAAAACGGATACGATGGGGAAGACTGGATGATGAAACCCGTTAACAGACAGTAGAAAACCTTGCTGTTTAACTCGCTGGAATTCGTAATATTTGCCGCGGTGTTTTTTCTGCTGTGGCCGTGGCTGCGTCGGTCCTGTCACAGTCGCTGGGCCTGGCTGACAATCGCATCGTTTTTCTTTTACGGGTGGTGGGACTGGCGGTTTCTTTTTCTGATTCTTGCCAGCGGCCTGCTTGATTTCTCAGTGGGGCTGGGGATGGGCCGTTTCCCAAACCGGCGCAGGTTGTTGCTGCTGCTGTCTGTGCTGGGCAACGTCGGGTCCCTCGCCGCCTTTAAATACAGCACCTTTATTGCCGGCAATATTGATGCGCTGATGGGCCTACTGGGTTTGAACACCCACATGGCATCCAGCGTGCCGCCATTTATGGCGATTGTGCCGGTGGGGATCAGCTTTTATACGTTCCAGTCGATGAGTTACACGATCGACGTGTACCGCGGCAAGCTGGAACCCACACACGACGTCCTTCACTTTTTTGCTTACCTGTCGATGTTTCCCCAGCTGGTGGCCGGGCCGATCGTCCGGGCGTCCTCACTATTGCCGCAACTCAAAGAAAACCGGCCGGTGACGGAGCAGGATCGGTGGGACGGACTGCGCCTGATCGCGTCCGGTTTGTTCAAGAAAATGGTCATTGCCGACAACATGGCGCCGCACGTCACCGCGATTTTTGAGAATCCGTTTATGTCCGAATCGAGCGCCATCTGGTGGGCGGCGGTCGCCATGTTTTCTGTGCAGATATACTGTGACTTCAGCGGTTATTCGGATATCGCGCGGGGACTGGCCCGCTGGATGGGGTACCGGTTTGACCTGAACTTTAATCATCCGTATACGGCCGTTTCGTTTCGGGATTTCTGGTCGAGGTGGCACATATCTCTGTCGACGTGGTTTCGGGACTACGTCTATATCCCGCTGGGCGGGTCGCGCAACGGCTTCCTGGCCGGCCTGGGCAGCATGATGCTGACCATGCTGATATCGGGCTTGTGGCACGGCGCCAGCTGGACTTTTGTGGCGTGGGGCGCCGTACACGCCGTGTACCTGGCCTTCGAGCGCCTCACCGGGTGGCCGAAGAAACTAATGCGATTACCGGCGGGCAACTGGATCTGCCTGTTTGTCGTGCAGCTCCAGGTTCTGCTGGCGTGGGTGTTTTTTCGAGCTGGTTCGTTTGAACAGGCCCGGCACATTTTCGCGTCGATGTTCAGCTTTTCCGGAGCGCTGGACGTGCCGCTGATACAGGGGGGATTTACGACCTATGACGAGGCGATGGCGTGCCTCGTGCTGGCCGGTTTGTTTGCCCTGCATGAGTTGTACTATTTCGTGTTTGGCGACAGGGTATTTCTGCCGGAGACGGCCCGGCGGGTCGCCGGTCCGGTGGTGGTTGGCCTGATGATCGTGGCGTGTATCGTGCTGCGGGGCCCGGGTGTGGCGTTTATCTATTTTCAGTTCTAGGTGGAGATTGATTTGATCCGGTCGATACTCAAAGAGAGGTTGTTGTACAGCGCGCTGATCGTTGCGGTGTTGCTGCCCGCGACGCTTTATACCATGGGCGTCGATCCCTACGCGCGGATAGTAACTGAGCGCGCGCGATTTTTTGTTCTGAAGGTGGATTTCAAGCCGGACGCCAATGTGC
>CAYUDF010000003.1:0-22414 GCA_964443465.1 uncultured bacterium | reverse complement strand
CTGTCGAGCTTAACGGTTTTGAGGTCGTAGCCGTCGATGCTGACGACACCGGCTGTCGGGATCCGGAACGAGGCGGCGAGACCGGCGGCGGTTGTCTTGCCCGAACCCGAGCTGCCCACCAGGGCGGTGACGGTTCCCGCCGGGGCGTCGAAGCTGACGTCGCGCAGAACGTTCTTGCCCTCTTCGTATGCGAAGGAGACGCCCTCGAAGGAAACGTCACCACGAATGTTTTCCAAATCGACCGTTCGGCCCGCTTCTTCGCCCTCCCGTTCCATCAGGAGGATTTCTTCCATACGATCCAGACCGGCAAACGCTTCGGTCATCTGCGTACCGATATTGCTCATCTGGACAATCGGCGTGATCAGGAACGCGAGATACAACGTGAATGCGACAAACTCTCCAACCGTCATCTCTCCCCTGATGATCAGCATTCCACCAACGCCCATTATGATGATGCTGGTGAGACCCATGAGGAGCGTCGCCAGGCTGGTTACCAGGCTGGTAGCGGTGAGCGACTGTTTGACGTTCTGGTAGATACGATCGACGCCGCTTTCGAATACCCTGTATTCCTGTGGCTCGGCATGAAATCCCTTGATCACACGGATACCGCCCAGGGTTTCGGTAAGCCGCCCGGTCACATCGGCGTTGATGGCGCCTCGCTTGCGGAAAATCGGTCGAATGTAGGCAAAGGCCTTCATCGATATCAGACCGAACACAACGAGGGGGACAAACGCATACAGTGTCATCCGGCCGTTTATCTGGATCAACAGAACCAACGCGACCACAGCGGTCAGGAGCCCGCCCACGAGCTGGACCAGTCCGGTACCGACCAGGTTGCGCACGCCTTCGACGTCTCTCATGATGCGAGAGACGAGCGCGCCGGATTTGCTGTTGTCAAAAAATGCGATCGGCAGCCGGATGATCTGCTTTTGCATCTGAACGCGAAGTTTCGAAATCAAATGCTGCGCTTCCACGCTGAGCAGACGGGTCAACAGAAACGAGGTCACGGACTGGAGAAACAGGGCCAGTCCGACAACAAGCAACAGCCATCTGAGCAGGGAAGTGTTTTGTTCGACGATCACGTTGTCGATCAGATATTTGGTCGAACCGGGCAGAACCAGTCCGGCCAGGCGATTAACGGCGATGAGGAATAGCCCCAGGAATACAAGTTTTCGCCGCGGCCAGATAATCGTGGCAAAAGCGTGACGCATACTGGTCAGCGATACGGATCGTTTCTTTGTCTGGTTTTCGTCCATGGTGCAGATTACCACTCGCGGGACCGGGGTCACAATGTTGTTCTTTCTAAAGTATTTGTCGAACCAGACGATATATTCCGTATCGGACTTTTTTTTATTAACCGATTGTAACAGGCAATAAACCGGCTCCGGCCCGTCGACATCGTGTGGCGTTAACTCCTGGTCAGGGAATCCGGATCAGCCCTCAACGGAGGCCCTATCCGCTGATGATGATGCGTAGCATGGCGAATAACCGACCACATGTTCTGGCCGGCGGGCTCCTCCTGCTTGCGGGACTGACGCTTCTGGTGGCAATACCCGCGAACTCACGTTCCACAGAATTTCGCAACTATGCTGCGGATGAAGGCCTGGTTCAGTCCAAGGCGAACACGCTCACGCAAGATCACGCGGGTTACCTGTGGGTCGGTACCGATCATGGCGTATTCTGCTTCGATGGATTGCGATTTAAAAATCTTCTGCGTCATGATGGCCTCGCGGAAAACGGTGTAACAAAAGCGTTCACAGACAGTTGGGGCCGGATCTGGATGGGGCACCAACGGGGCGGGGTAACGCTGTACGAGGCCGGCGATTTCCACGTACTGTCAGCTTCTGGACCGCCTCCACGATCTCGCATAATCGGGATCGAGGAAGACGCTTTTCATAGAATCTGGGTTGCAACGGGTTTGGATGGAGTGTGGTTGGTGAATGCCACCGGTGCTACGCACGAACTCGTGCGGGTTGAGACGCCGGATGACACCATTTTGACGATTAGTGCCGACCAGCGGCGGCTGTGGATCGGAACCCAAACGGGGCTTTACTCGGCCGAGACATCTAGTGATGCCGGGGGGATGGGAACGCCGTCCTGCCACTGGCAGCGTGTTGGCGGTTCGCTCCTGCGGGGGCAAGCCGTGAGTGCCCTGCTCAACGACACACGCGGCAGGGTGTGGATCGGCACGCCGGACAAGGGTTTGTTCGTGATCGACTCTGACGGGGAAGAAGGGATTCCGGGCGCTGCTTACGCCGTTGAGCCGTGCGAGGGCTTCGAAGCACCGATGGTCGACATAATTGAGGACGCCGACGGGTACATCTGGGTCGCGACCACGGGTTCGGGAGCCCTGCGCCTCGGCCCCCTTGGTGACGATGTTCAGGAAGCGCAGTACCGTCTTTTTTCCAAAAAGGACGGCCTGGGTTACGAAGTTGTCACCGAACTGCTGATTGACCGTGAGGGGAATCTCTGGCTCGGCACCACCGGTGCCGGTGTTTTCAGGTACGGGAGGGGTGCGTTCGAATCTATCGAAACAAACGACGATCCATACGTGCAGTGTATCTGGGATATCGTCGAAGATCACACCGGAGTTGTGTGGTTTGCCGCCGAGGGTGGACTGGTGCGTTACGAAGCGCCTTCTGGCGGGGGGACCGAAGCACGTACGAAAGTATATACGACAAACGATGGTCTTCTCGACAACGTCGTCCGATCTATCTATGAAGACGAGTGGGGATACCTGTGGCTGGCAACCGATACCGGCCTTGCTCGCTTCGACCCTCGCAGAGAGCGCTTTATCACTCTTGGAAAGGAAGACGGCCTGGCGGGAGAGCTTCTGCTGGCCCTGGAAGGTGGGGTTGATAGCACACTGTGGATCGGCACCCTTGGCCATGGAGCCTATCGGTTTACGCTGCCGACGGATGGAGCCGATCCGTCGGGACAATCCGATCGCTTTGAACACTTCCCGCTTGGCGCCGCGGGCGAGAACAAGGACGTCTATGCCGTGTTCAGGGACCGGCGGGGAAATATCTGGATTCTCGTCTACCTTCAGGGTGTCGCCAGATACGTTCCGGCAAAAAAAGCAGGTTCACGGGGACACCTCCAACTATTTAACGAAAACCACGGTCTGGAGGATAAAGGTGTAAGTAGCATGGCCGAGGATCGTGACGGCCTCCTCTGGGTCTCCACATTTGACGGCAGGTTGTACGAGTTCGACGGGAGAATATTCAAGGAAACCGGCAGCCCCGAGGATTTCGGTGGAGGAACAAATTATCTCGTCGCGTGTGACAACCAAAACAGGGTCATCGTGGGCACCAACGCTGGTTTCTACAAGTACGACCGTCAGCAAGACGTGTTCAACCGCTTGTGGGAATCACGCGATCTCCTCAGCATCGAGACCAACTCCAACGCGGTACATATGGAGCGATCGGGAAGAATCTGGTTTGGTACCGTTGACGGAGCGATTCGTTACGATCCCACCGCTTTACGTTTGAACAGGACGCCGCCACTCGTAAGTATTACCGACGTGAGCGTCTACCTGGAGTCTGTTCCCATAGTTCAGAACAGCAAATTCGACCGGACACAAAACCACGTTACCTTTGATTTCGTGGGAATATCGTTGCGCGCACCGGAGCAGGTTCGGTACAGCTATAAGCTCGAAGGCTTCGACAGGGATTGGACCTCGTCGAATGAACGGCGACACGTCACGTATTCCAATCTTCCGTTCGGTTCCTACACCTTCGTGGTAAAAGCGGCTAATAGTGATGGTGTCTGGAGCGAGCAGCCCGCGATCTTCACCTTTGAAATTCTGGCGCCATTCTGGCGCACTCCCTGGTTCTACGGCGCCATGATACTCGCCGTCCTGGGCATCATTTGGGGGATTTATCGACGTAGGACGAGCACGCTGAAACGCATCAATCGAGAACTGGAGTCGCACGTTGGCGATCGTACCGTGGAGTTGAGACATCGCAACGTTGAAATCGAACAGGTCAATCGCGCGTTGAAGGAGGCCCTCGAGGCAGCGCAGGATGCAACCCGCTCAAAGAGCGAGTTTCTCGCCAACATGAGCCACGAGATACGCACCCCCATGAACGGCGTCATGGGTATGACGGAACTGGTACTCGACACCGACCTGAATGACGAACAGCGGGGTTATCTGCAAACCGTTATGATTTGCTCCAATTCCCTGTTGAGTCTGCTCAACGATATTCTCGATATATCAAAGATCGAAGCGGGTAAGATCGAACTGGAGACGATCGAGTTTGAGCTGCTCTCTACGGTGGCGAATACAGTTGGTCTGGTTTCTCATCACGCCGCGCAGAAAGGACTGGCGTTGAACTACGAAGTTTCCCCCGCCGTTCCCCGCATGCTGCGCGGCGATCCGAGCCGTCTTTCTCAGGTGCTCCTCAATCTCGTCAGCAACGCGGTAAAGTTTACACCCGAGGGAGCGGTTACAATATTGGTCCATGTCGAACATCGGGAAAGCGATACCGTTTCATTGTTGTTCACGGTATCGGATACCGGGATTGGTATTGAGGAGGACAGGAGAAGCGCAATCTTCGAGAAATTCACTCAGGCAGACGGAGCAACCACCCGCGAGTACGGCGGTACAGGTTTGGGTCTCGCCATCAGCAACCGGCTTGTTGCGCTCATGGGTGGCGAAATTCAGGTGGAAAGCGCGCTGGGAAAAGGCAGTACATTTTCTTTTTCGCTCAGGTTCGAGTTGCCCGCTTCTTTGGACAACACGACTCAACCTGCCGGGGACGCGCCGGCGCTTGGGGAGAATCGAGATGCGATCGCCGAGGGCAACAAACATCTTCGGAACATTCCGCCGGGATCTATTCAAGCGAGCGTCCTGCTTGTGGAAGACAACCCTGTAAACCGCAAGTTGGGCACCGCCATTCTCGAAAAATGCGGCTGTTCAGTGACCGAGGCCGAAAACGGAAAATACGCGCTTGAGGCGCTCGATGCGCAGGACTTCGATTGCGTGTTCATGGACGTCCAGATGCCAGAGATGGATGGCTTTGAAGCGACTCGGCTCATTCGGGCGGACGGCCGATGGAACAACCTTCCAATCGTAGCGATGACAGCCCATGCTATGAGGGGCGATCGCGAACGTTGTATCGCGGCGGGAATGGACGATTATCTGACAAAACCGGTGTCGATGGATGCCGTTGCCGCCATGATCGCCAAATGGGCCATGCCCCGTGTCCCCTAGACCGACACACTGATTTTCCAGAAGAATCAAGGAACCACGGGCGCCGACTTCTGCGTTAATCTCTACATTTCGCGCCGGCTGAATAATAAAAAGGCCGCCCACTTTTCCGGTGGACGGCCTCTTTGTTCGGAGGAGCCAGGTGCAGGATCCCGGAACCTAACGGAGCAGGACCATTTTACGCGTAAGCGCAGTGGATCCGGCCCGGAGCGTGTAAAAGTATACGCCGCTGCTGACGGTTTTCCCCTGGTTGTCCAGTCCATTCCACCGGACCTCTTTCTGACCGGACGTCATGTTCTGTTCGGACAGTGTCCGCACCAGTTGCCCGCTTGCGTTGTAGACGGTCAGCACCACGCGTTCCTCCCTGGGGAGGAAGAAACGAATGCTCGTGTGCGGATTGAACGGGTTGGGAAAGTTCTGATAAAGCGTCAGCGGGATACCGGCTATCGACATGATCCCCGTATCGAACAGGTAGTCCATCTCTCCACCGGTATTGTTAAAATATACGCGGTATCGATACTCGACGCCGGGCTCGCAGGAATAGTCGGCGCAGGTCCAGGTCAGGTCCGATACGCTGATTCGGGAGTTGTACAGCCGCACGAAGTCAGAGCCGGGTAGCGTCGCCCGGTAAACGACCGGTTCGCCGTCTTCCGGCGGTTCCGACAGTGTCCATGTCAATTCGACGTGGTCCTTGTTGGCCGCCGCGTGGAAGTTCTCCAGTTTTGTCGCAACTTCGATCTCAAACGGCCGGAGCAGCGCCGTGAGACTGGAGTTTTCGTGTATGTCAACAGCGGTCAGCTTGTAGTAGAAGTTGCTCCCCGTATTCCAGTCGGTATCGTTGTAAACCGTATCAGCCGTGGTGGTGAGCAAGTTCAATTGACCCGGCACAAAATCTTCAGCGGCCCCGCGGTACAGGACGTAGCGCAGAAGGTCGGACTCCGTATTAATATCCCACGACAATCGTGCGCCCACCGGCGACTCGTTCAAGCGGCCGGCCAGACCCTGGGGAGCGGAGGGAGCGAGGTTGTCGATGGAGTATCCGCCGGCCGGTTCCGACATCCAGAACACATCGGGATCGTCGGTATGCGCGATCACGACGTAATAGTAGTAGGCCGAATCCGCACTGGTTGAGTCGTTCAGGGTGGTCGCCGTGTAGGTGTAGTTCGGGACGCGTATCGCTGGCGTGTTCTTGATCCATTCCCAGCCGAAAGCGGCCGCTTTGTAACCGTCGGCGAACAAGACCGGGTCGATTTTTCCGGAAGTTGGATTGGGGGACGTGTTACGCCAGATCGAATAGTGCGAAATCATCCTGTCCAGTTCGTTATCCAGGTATGAGGCTTCCCAATCGACGGATACGACACCGCCCTGGTCGTGCGGTACGTCCATCACATCCAGGATGTGGGGAGTGGGATTGCCGTAATTGCCGCTTTTGTCGATTCGCTGCGCGAATATATCGCTCGAAACGTTTGTTCCTTCGTAGGCGAGGAGCAGGTACCCGGCCGGATCAAATATTGTCTGTTCAAACCTTGTAAGGGCCGTCCCACGTGTCACGATTACTCCGTTTTGCTCCCATCGTGTGTTGCCGTAGGCGTCGATCCACTGCGCGTACACCACGTAGTTGCCGTTCCGATTGTCCGACCACGTGATAAAAGCGCCGCCATTCAAGTCACTGACGACCCTGGGGGTGGTTTTCAAGCTGGAGACGGAGCAAACGGGTATGCCGTTTTTCTGCCAGAGCGACGCGCCGTTGGCCAGGACCTTCTGGGCGTATACGTGCCAGCTGTTATCCATCCAGGCCGTCAAAGCGCCTCCGGCGCCGTCGGAGCACAGCTGTGGTTCGAACGCACTACAGCTGGAATCAGCAAGCTCGACCCCGCAATAGGCCCAGTTGCTGTTCGTATCACCATTGGAATCTATGCGGACGATTTTTACAGAGCGACCGGCGGTGGCGGAGTTGCTTTGAAAGACGATCATGGCTCCACCCGCGCCGTCCGATATTATTTCCGGACGGCTCTGGTCCCCGTCGTATAAGGCGCATACCACAACTCCGGTATCCGACCAGGCCACTGTCCCCGACGTATCGATCTTCTGCGCGTATATATCCATGATGTAGTCGGCGTCCCGGTCTTCGTACACGATGATCGCGGAATCGGTTCCGTCAAATGTGATATGGGGATTGTCATGCCTGCCGCCGGTTTTGTTGGTCAGTTCGACGCCGTTGGCGACCCAGTTCGGGAAACCGGCGTAGTCTATTCTCTGCACAAAAACACTCGGATACCCGGAAGCGTCGCGCCAGTCTTCCCAGGATACAAATATCCCGCCAAGGCCGTCCGGGGCGGCCGTCATGTTCCGTTTGTCCTGAAAACCTGTGACGACCAGTACACCACCGGATGCCCACAACGCGGTGCCGTCCGGATTAATGTGCTGCGCGTAGATGTCGCCGCCGATGCCGGCGATCCATACCAGAAAAGCGCCTCCGCTGCCGTCGGGGAGCATGTTGATTGAGTAGTCGTAAACGCTGTTGTCAGAGATGGCGATTCCGTCTGCCGCCCACACAGGAAAACCCAAAGCGTCGACCCTTTGTGCGTAAATGTCCTGGTCGGTGTCCCTGTAATCCTCCCAAGCGATTATCGCTCCGCCCGCGAGGTCGGTTACGATCTTCGGCATCGACTGGACTTTAGCGGCCTGGCAGACAGGCGCCCCCTGCGGGGGCCAGTCCGCAAAAGCGACATCAGCAAATGAAGAGAGTAATATCGCGTAAAGCATTGTAATTACATATTGATACGACCGCATGGATATGCCTCCGGAAAGCCGTGAACAGTGGGTGAATCGGAACTTGTGGACGTTTTGCTGTAAATCTAATCGGACGTTTTAAGTAAAAACTAAAGGGCAATTTACCGGCAGGGAGAGCGTGAGCAGATGGAAAACGAACAAGCGGGCGTCCTGAATAACAGGCCGCCCGCTTAATGTAAGAAGTGAGACAAACAGTTTCTAGCGGTACAGGCTCTTGACCCGTCCCCAGGTGGTCTCTTCGGTCGGAACGGGGCCTCCCGGCGTAAGCGTTCCGGAGAACCCGGGCGCGCCGTCAAGATCAAATGGGTCGCCGATCTGGGCTCTGCCGCCGGCCTCGAAACCCGGCGTATCAACACGAACAACCATCTCGTATTCGACCGTCAGGGTTCCACCCGCTGCTACGGGACCAAGTGTGAGCGCGTCGATGTAGGGGAGGAAATCATAACCAAACACCGAGCCGGACCCCACAGCGCCGGGTCCCAGACTGATTCCGGTCTCGTTCAGCACGTGTGAGACGGATCCGCCGATCAGGTTGGCACCGGCTTCGAATACGGTAACACCGTTGGCGCGAATAGTGACCAGGAATGAAACATCCGGTCGGCTCACGTCGGTGTCTTCAAGCCCGGCGTAATCCCCGATCCGAAGGGACGGGGGGGTGATGAAGAAGTCGAATGTGTAATTGGTGGATGCACCGGTGTTGTTGGTGGCTGTCTCCGTCCACTTGGTACGAGACTCGACATAATTGCCCGTCTGGCCGTTGGCAAACAAAGCGTCGGCGAGGACCGCGCCAACCCCGTCGGGGCGCTGGTCGGCCTTGCCAAATCCGGTTCCTGAGAAGTCCAGGGTGGCCGCTCCCGCGAAACTAAGACCCGAACTTACTGCACTGCCCGATGGTCCCTGCGGATCTGCCGTAAACACGCCACCATCAATTCCCTCGACGTTGCTGGTGACTGTTTGAGCCACGGTCGCCGTGGCGCTGAGTGCCGCGAGTAATCCAACGAGCATAACGATAACGAATCGGTTCATGAGATCCTCCTGAAGATGAAAAACGGAAATCGAAATCAATAGTTAGGCAGGCATAACTATACCAGACTCGCGGCCGGCTTGCTAATTGGTTTTTGAGTATCAGGAGAAAACAGGGAACCACGGACCCCGATATAATGGCCGTTCCCATGATCTCGATGCGGCCGACTCGCTAGTTTCCGATCTTCTTGAGCAGTCCCTTTGCCTTGTCGGCAGCCGAGTCGCCCAGTTGTTCCTTGATCAGGCGGTTGGCTTCGGAGTTGGCGATTTCCGACAGGACCTTGTTTGTTACCGTTGTCAGGATCACCTTGGCAATTTCATCGGGCGCTGCGCCGCTTGCTCCACCGATGTCGTTTAGCCGGATCTCGGGAAGTGTAATCGTCTGCTTCTCCACTCCGAGGGCGGAAGCATCAACGTCAACACGGCCTTGCTCGAATACGAACTGCTTGATCCGCAGTTTTTGTGACTCTCCATCGGACGGGTCCCCGCCGCCGCCGGATGTGCCGGACGTGTGCGATTGTACTCGCTTGCGAAGTTCGTCGATATTCGACGCGCCTGTTTCGGCGAACACCACGTTGATTACGGGCGCTTGAATACGAATCTCTTCTATCACAATGGGGTCTTCTCGAACGCTTTCGAGATCAATATCGATGGTGATATCGCCGAGTGAGAAGGCGTCGCCTGATTTGAAACCATCTGGGCTTGCCACCGTGAGTCCCTTGATCGAACCACGGCCTTCGCGAATCGAGATGTCCACACCGGACACACCCACGCGGGTGTCGGTGACATCGTTACCGTGTTTCTCGATGGCTCCGGCGACGAGCGAGTTGAGGTTGGATAACAGATAGAATGCGGCGGCGGCTATAACGATCACTACGACCGCAAAAACGCCGATGATGATTTTTTTCTTCATTTGGCAGAACTCCCTCATTGTGAAAATATTATCTACCGTACCAGATTACACGTACTCGATTCTCTCCGCAAAGCCCGATTTTCGCACGGCGGGTTGGTGCTTTTCAGGCCAACCTCACGCTCGACGAATTTGCGGGGCCTGTGGTAGCATGATGATGCTTTCAACTTTATTTCTCCTCCGGGGAGACGGCGGCGAATTTCGACTCAGATCCTGACAAGTTGGCCGTTCCCATGATCGCAATGCGGCCTGTGCAGGGTCACCAGGAATAACGAATTCTGATACTAATCCCAAAGAATTAGTCCGATTTTCATGCTTTTGACCGATTGAACGACCGCCGACGATTCGCTACCGTCGTTTAAGAAAAATTCCCGAGACCGTTGAATCGATGAGGGGAGGCAGGTGTTATGCGGTCTGAAGACGAGAAGCAACGTGTCCTCGATTACCTGAAGCGTTACGGCTATCAGTCCCAGTCGTACAATATCCTCCGCGATGACAAGTCGTATTTCTTTTCACCATCCGGGAAAGACGGCGTGATCGCATATGTGGTTCACGCAAATATTGCGCTTGCTGCGGGAGACCCGGTCTGCGACCCTTCCGATCTTTCTGAATTTGCCGGTGAGTTCAGATTCTTCTGCCGAACGCAGAAATGGCGTTGTTGTTTTCAGGCGGTTACCGATCGTTGCCGTGATAGGTTGGTGGATTTGGGGTTCTCCACGATCAAGATCGGCGAGGAACCGATTTTCGATCTGGACGGAATAACGTGGGAGGGCGGCCAATTCCGGGGTGTGCGAAAAGATATCAGGAGGGCGAGAAAACACGGATTGGAGGTGGTGGAGTACAAACCCCTGGTCGGGCGGAGGCCCGACTGGGAAAATCAAATGGAGGAGCTTTCCGACGTCTGGAAGAAGATCAAAGGTTCAGGCGAGTTTTCTTTTTTGATCGGTGAACCGGGCCTTGTGGACCCGGGCGACCGGAAGTACTTTCTGGTCCTGCTCGAAAACCGTGTCGAAGCCTTTGTGGTTTGTAACCCGATTTACGCCAGGAACGGCATCTACTTCGATCTGATGAGGCGAAGGCAAAAGACGATTGATGGCACAAGCCAGTTGCTGATCACGGAATCGTTTCGTCTTCTCAAGGAACAGGGGTATGAAATGGCAGCTCTCGGGACGGCTCCTCTTGCCAGCAAACATGTGGACGATCAGTCCGGGGGGCAAATCAGTCATATCATCGAACTTGCGCTGGATCTGGCGTTTGATCATTTGGGATACTTCCATCGTTACAAACCCATTTACGAGTTCAAGAAACAATTCGGCCCTTCTTCCTGGGAAAGCTGTTTTCTGGCGTATGGATCGCGTGGGTTCGACCCTCTTATATTGTATGCTCTCTTGAAGGCCTATGACCCAAGCGGAGTGAAAGGAAAGCTTTCAAGACAGATTCAGCGGGCCTGGGTAAGTATCCGGAAATTCGACAAGGTGCCTGCGAGTTTGCTCAAGAAGCTCAGGGACCGGGACTCTTCATAGGGTCAAAATAACCGCGTGAGCGAATCCAGATGATTTCGCACCTCTCACTCGACGACCTCGCGGGGCCTATGGTAGCATGATGAAGTTCTCATCAGGTTATCTCCTCCAGCTCAAGGGTTTTTTGCATGGCCAAACCTGATTCCCGTAAGACCAGTCGTTCCAATGGTGGCCTCGGTACATTTGCCGGGGTTTTCACACCGAGCGTGCTGACCATTCTGGGGATCATTCTCTTTTTGAGACTCGGTTTTGTGGTTGGAAGCGCGGGCCTCGGTCGAACCCTGATCATCATCGGCCTGGCCAACCTCATCTCTATCCTTACCACCTTTTCGTTGTCGACCATCGCCACCAACCTGAAGGTCAAGGGCGGCGGTGACTATTACCTGATCTCCCGCACTCTCGGTGTGGAGTTTGGCGGCGCGCTGGGAATCGTGTTGTTCGTAGCCCAGTCCGTCTCGATTGCCTTCTATTCGATTGGATTCGGAGAAGTAGTTGGAGCGATCGCCGGCCCGGAATTAACCTGGCTTCCCCAGGTTGTAGCGGCGGGGGCGGTGTTTGTCCTGTTTACCCTTGCCTGGGTCGGGGCCGACGCTGCAACCCGGTTCCAGTTCGCGGTGATGACCGTCATGGGTCTGGCTCTCGTCGGATTTTTTGCCGGTGGCCTGCCAGACTTCGATCATGCTGTTCTGCAGGAGAACTGGGGGGCGACCGGAAACCAGCCGTTCTGGATCATCTTTGCGCTGTTCTTCCCGGCGGTGACCGGCTTCACCCAGGGTGTGAGCATGTCCGGGGACCTTTCGAACCCCGCCAAAAGCCTGCCGTTGGGGACGTTTCTGGCAGTGGGTGTTTCGATTTTGGTGTATTTTGCGGTGGCTCTGGTTTTTGCGGGAACCACACCCGGTCACGAACTCGTCTCAGACTACGGGGCAATGCGAGGGGTGGCCCTGACGCCGTGGCTGGTCGATGCCGGAGTGATTGCGGCCTGCCTCTCGTCCGCGCTGGCGTCGTTCCTCGGTGCGCCGCGGATCCTGCAATCGCTGGCACGCGACCGCGTATTTCCGATTCTCAATGGTTTCTCCGCCGGACACGGGCCGAGTGAGAATCCCCGGCGCGGCGTACTGCTCTCGTTGATCATCGCGCTGGCCACGGTGGCGCTTGGTGACCTGAACGTGATAGCGCCCATCGTCTCGATGTTTTTTCTCATCTCGTATGGATTGTTGAATTTCGCGACCTACTACGAATCCCGGGCCCAGAGCCCGTCATTCCGCCCCACGTTCCGGTGGCATCACCCCCTGCTGAGCCTGGCCGGCGCCATCGCGTGTGGTGCGGTTATGCTGGCCATCGACCCGTTAACGGGAGCGATCGCGGGAGTGATCCTCTTCGGGATTCTGCAGTACATACGTCGCACGGTTCGCGTCTCCCGGTGGGCGGACAGCGGTCGCTCGGCGCGGCTGCAGCAGATCCGTGAGAGTCTGATCGGACTGTCGGCCGATCCCGAACATCCGCGCGACTGGCGCCCGGTAATCGTGGCCTTTTCGGAAGACCCCGAACGACGCCTCGCCATTCTCCGTTTTGCATCGTGGATCGAGGGGGGCAGCGGTTTTGTGAGCGTGATGCACGTTCTGGACGACGAGAAGAAGCAGCCTTCGCGCGCCCGTCTGCAGTCTGAGGAGGACGAACTACAGCGTGAGATCAAGGCGGCGGGCATCGCGGCGTTCGCGAGAATCGTGTTTACTTATCCAACAGAAAGTACACTTCCTCTACTGCTTGGGGCACACGGAATCGGCGAAATCCGGGCAAACACCGTGCTCGTAAACAGACTTGAAGGAGAAGCGGCGGATATCGAAACGGCGCGACGCAAAAGTTTCGCGCAGCAGTTGCGTATCGCTGTTCGTGCGGGTTGCAATCTCATTGTGCTCGACGTCGAACCGTCGGAAATGGAAGGCCTCGACGCGGGATCGGACGACCGGCGGCGGATCGATGTGTGGTATCGACGCGACGCCACAGGCCGGCTGTGCCTGTTGCTTGCATACCTCATGACCCGGACGCCTGAATGGAAAAATGCCGAGATTCGTCTCATCGCCCCGAAACCCGAAAAAAAGACGTCTGCGGAGAAACTGGAAACCAGCCTGCAGGTCATGCTGGACGAAGTCCGGATCGATGCTGAGCCTGTGATCGTCGATAACGTGAATCCAGAAACTCTCACAGAGGTTTCCGCAGACGCCTCTCTGATTCTTCTGCCATTCATTTTTCGGGGAGGGCAGGCGTCGGGACTTGGGGGGCGACCTCTGGCTGAGGTGGGTCAGGGATTACCCGCGGTTGCCTTTGTGATGGCGGTCCAGGATATGGAACTGGACGCAGAACCGGAACAGGGAAAAGCGGGGGAGATCGCCGCCGTACTGGACCACGCCGACGAGGCTGAGGCTTTGGCGCGAGAGACCTTGAAGGAAGCAGAAAAAGCCGTAAAAGAGGCCGCCGAAATCCGTGACCGCTCGAACCCCGAAGCGACGGACAAGGAGATTCGTGTCGCCGAAGAACGCGAAAAAAAGACCCGCCTCGAGGCTGAACAAGCCCAGGCCAGGGCGACCGAGGCTCGTTCGCAGTCCGACGCGGCGGCTCCCGATACCAAGCCGAAGAAGGATGATTGACCGCCGCGATTGCTGCGGTGGAATCCTTTCGATTAATTAGCGAAATTTCGCACTCCCAAGTGAAGACATTCACAACCCATTGTAAATAAATAACGTGACATGTCTAGATAATTAGGTTATCCTAATTATCTGGTGTCGTCGATTATATTGATTCTTTGCCGGCTAACCAGAGTTGGGGAGATTTCGTCGTTCCGCTTTTCACTGTTCTTATGCTGACACAAATTGTTCCCGGTGGTCTTCCACCAACTTTTCAAAATGCAAATAATTGAGGTGATTGTATGTTCGAACGCATACGCGCTCGCGCACTCATATTGGTATTATCCTTACCCGTCCTTCTGTTGCCGATGAGTTGCAGCGACGAGTCATCCCCGGCTGATCCCGGTACGGTTGCTTCCAAAGCCGTCGATTTTCAGGGGGTTATTAATACCTCCGGTGACTACGACGATCCGGTACCCACTGAGACAGAAGGAGCAGAGTCCGCGCCCGCCGAAGAGACGCGCACGGACGCAACCGTCTGGGTGTGTACGGAGCGAGAAGTGGACATTATAACCGCGCCAGAAGAATTGTTTCTTTTTAACGAATCGGGGATCATTTATCCCGGCGCGTTGTTTCAGGGCAAGACTCTCGACCAGAACCCGCCGGTTCCCATCAGCCTGCCCCGTGGCCCCGGGCGGATCGCGATCGATCTCACGACGGGTGAGGGCGAGACCACATTTCGGGACGTCCCCGAGGTCACCGCGGCGGTCGTCGAAAACGCCATCAACCAGCTAGTCAAGGACCGGACCTTTACACCGGCGCGGTTTGTCGTTCGCAGTGAGAACATTCGTAGCGAAGAGGAGCTGCAGGTCAAGATGCGGCTGTCCGGAAACGGATTCGGATTTTCGGGCGCCGCCAGTTTTCGCTTCCGTGAGGACCGCGAATACACACGCCGTCTGGTGACCATCGAACAGGTGTTTTTCAAAGCGCGCCTGGAGCGCCCTGCACGAGCGGACGACTGGTTCACGGCGGATGTTACGCTTGAGGATTTCGAGACGTTTGCCGGTCCGGGCAATCCGCCGGTTTATGTCCGCGAGATGACCTACGGCCGGCTGGTATACATCCTGATCGAAGCCGAAGCGTCACAAACGGAACTGGACACCAAGGTAGACGCAACCTACAAAGGACTGGCCGGTGGAGCCACCGTCGTGGCTGAGAGTGAATACGTTGGCGGTCTGGAGAGTGTCCAGCTTCAAGCCGTCGTGTACGGTGGAGACACCGAGAGTTCAGCCCTTGCCGCCGCATTCAGCGCAAAAACAGCCGGCGATTTTAACGCGGCTATCGCGAATATGGTGAGCACGCGACAGGTGCCCGGGGGTGGCCTTCCGTTGTCGTACACCATTTATGAAGTAAAGGGTAATCGGCCGGTACGCGCGAAGCTTGCGACTCAGTACACACTTCGCGATTGCAGGCCCGTACTCAGTGCCCTCGACGATCCCCTGGTTTACTGGAATACGGATTCGCAGTTGTGCGGAACGGGCGCCGGCGGACTGGATCCGGTCGAGGAGTTCAGTGCTGTTCGTACCGAATTTGAAGTACTCGGGCAGGCAGATTTGCCCGGTGGTGGAGATCCCTGGTGGAACGGGAATCCCTGTTCGCAGCATACGGGTTGCATCGGCGGCGCCGCGTGTCCCGCGTGGACCCCCGATTGGCAGACGGGGATGTTTCGGACTTCCGGCGACTGCCAGGCGAACCGAAACGCGTCGAATGAGAATCTTGTCAGTTCGGTCAGCAACCAGCTCGACCCGTCATCGGGGCTCGAACTCACTCGGGTCAATTCGGACAGCGCTCCAACCCGTATCGACTTCCTGGACCGATCCTGTGTGGGCAGGGTAATCCAGTTCCACGATGCGCCTTCGAGGTATCTTGATACAGCGACGGATCCGAGATGGGGTTATCCGGCGAAGTACGCACGGTCGGAGTTGTTGTTTGACGGCAATGCGCTCCTGGCGAACACCGACTATACGATGTTTCTGGTGGTTCAGGTCCCATACAACACGTATCACAAAACCGTCGGCTGCAATTGTGATGGCCTGAATCCGGCGTCTAATCCGGGAGGTGCCGTTATCTACGGAGCTCCCGGTGACGGAACCTTCCAGATCAACATATCCCGGAGTAATGTTGGTGTGTATCACCGGGGTACCTGGGTGGGAGGCAATCACGGACTGGACGACAACTGGCATGTGTACGCGGTGAGGTTCAGCCAGACCAAGGGAATCTCCCTGTTCCGTGACGGCGTGCTGCTTCAGTCTAACGCGAGCGTCAAGACACCGATCACGAGCTGGGCCAACGCCCGGATCGGATCTGTGGCGAAGGGCAGCGTTGTGCGGTTCAGATCGGCTGAGGTCTACGGGTCGGCGGGCTCCGACCAGGCCATCACCGATCAGACCACAAGAATTCGGAGCAATCTCGGAATCTAGATTGTTTTGACTCAACCAACGAGTACAGGCCCCTCTTTCGGGAGGGGCCTGTCTCGTTTGGTACAGATTATGCATTACACCCCCCGGCCAATTCGCTCCGTAGTACCGTAGGATTCCGCACGTGACCGGGGAGGTTGTACGTGTCGCCTAATACCCCAAATAAGAGCAAGGACGACGAACGTCATCTTGCAGTTTTCAACGCTTCCGACCTCGAACATCGCGATCGGCAATCGTGGTTACTCCTCGGTGTTACGCTCGCAATCACCACCGTTGGGCTGACGGCAACAACGATGTTTGTCACGTGGCCGTGGCAGTCGGCGGAAATAGTCCGCCTGGTGTTTCTCTGCCTGATGGTGTTTCTGCTCGCCAGTTATCTGACACGGCAACGGCAACTGGTGGACGCCATGCGCCAGAAGATAGAGGACCTGGAGCGAACCAACGCCGAGAAGCGTTACTCCAGGTTGTTTGAGCTCCTCGATGTGTCACGTATTCTGGATTCCGAACAGGACGCCCACAACGTGTTTGACGCGGTGACGCAGGTGTGCCTGGAGATCTTTGACTGTGAAAAAGCGTCCCTGATGCTGGCGGTCGACGATCGTTATCTGGAGGTAAAATCTGCGTACGGTTATATGAACCGCAGGATCATCGGTGCACGTCAAAAAATGGGAGAGGGAATCGCGGGGTGGGTAGCGAAAAACCGTAAACCCGTTCTGATCCAGGGGCGTGTCGAACCCGGCAAGTACCCCGGTCTGTCGTTCAAATCGCGTGGTCAACTCGCTGCCGCGGTTGTGGTGCCCATCGTCGTCAAAGACGATCTGGTGGGAGTGCTGAACGTCAGCACCCGGTCAGCGCAAACCCTGTACGACAACGAGGATGAACGCGCCATTCAGGCGTTCGCCGACAACGTCGGGGCTTGCGTGCAGGCGGGGATGAACGCCCAGCGCATGCGCGAAACCATTCAGAAGCAGCAGCGGGAACTCCAGAGAATGTACGTCACTACGACCTAGATCCGGTTTACTCTTCTCCGAACTGCGCCGCGAAACCCAGAAGTACTTCTGCGACCGCTTCCTTGTGCTGGATCATCAATAACCGTGTTGTACGTCCCGCACCAAACAGTGGCGCGCCCAGACCGGCGGCATCGACATCCAGGCGGATGGCGAGCACTCTGGGGTTGTGTCGATTCAAGAGGTTTTCGACCTGCCTGTAAAAACCATCCGAACCATCGTTTGAGAGCAGTATCAGGCGGGACACGCGACTGCCTCGTTTCACACCGGTGCTCTTGTCCACCAGGGACATACCACGCGCTTCTGAAGCGAGTGTCCGTTCGGCGGTCTCCAGCCCACGGACCACGCGACCGGCCCGGTGTGCGCTTTTTATTATGTCCTCCATCCCGCCGAACCGCGCCATGGGTACGTATATATTACCGCCGGGACGGATTGGTCGGGCATGTCCGATCAGCTTTTGAAGCAGAGTCTCTCCGCGCGGATCGGACTCCACGAGTTTGGGCAAACGAGCCGATTGCAGGTTCATTGAAACAACACCCCTCGATTTGTCTGCTGGTTTATCATAGTGAATCCAAAAGGGACAGGGCTTTCTCCAGTACAACATCCCGGTTCTCGATTATATCCTGGATGGTGGGCTGGACTTCGATATCGGGAAGCACACCGCGACCGAGGGGAAGACAGAGCGCCGAAGTGGCGAATGTGGCCCGGGGGAGATTGAGCCGAAGCTGTGTGTGTTTCAACACGTGTTCCTTTGAAGCGTCGTTGCAGGCGGAGGCGCCCCCGCTCTCTTCGCCCATTGTCACGCCCCGTTTGTAACAACGTAACAGCGACAACATGTGTCCGGTGGAGGAGAAACACCAGCCGTCGGTCAGTACGATCAGCTCTCCGGCGAAGATATTTTCGGGAACCGGGATCGGTTTGACGAGGTCCTCGTAGAACGGTGTATCGGAGGCGAAGTAACGAACGGGTTCCGGGATTACGTGACTGACGATAAATGACGAGCAGTACGGATCGCCGCCATCGTTACCGCGCACGTCCAGAATCACAGCGCCGATGTTGTCACGTTTCACCCGCGCGAAGAAATCTCCCACCGGCTGGCGGAAGGCTTCAACCTTGTCGTAGTAACCGAAGTCGCGGACGGTCAAAACCGCATAACTGTTGTCTTCGGAGAAATCCATACACAAGCGCCTGCAATCTGTCTCTGGTGGGTAGCGCTCCTTGTTTATCTCTTCGCATCGGTCGGGTGATAAAGCGGCAACGTTACGTGAAACCGTTTCGCCGGCGCCCGGTTCCGTGAGTACCAGTTCGAACTGCGGTGTGCCGCCGTACACGAGAGTAAACAGCCGCGAGAAAGACAGGTTTATTGAATATTCCTTGTAGGTAATATTGGTGCCGTCGGCGGGCAGGCTGAGACGCATAGACTCGACGATTTCTGTATCCGGGCGACCGTTGATCGACAAGACCCGGCTGCCCGGCGGTATCGTCTTGTCGGGCGTGAAGTCCTTGAATACGTATAGCTCTCCGTTTAAAAGCCGAATCTCCATGGGAACACACAAGCCGTGTTCGTTAAAATAGTCGCGGCCCTGTTCGGACAAGTAAGTGCGCGTGTGGCCGCACCGGACCGCGGCGCCGACCACGGTGATCACGCTGAAAAATTCTGTCTCCGTCATTCCATCCCGAAGTCGTTTTCTTTGCTCGACGATTGTCCGGTCGAGGATGTCACTATCGGTGAAAGTTTTCGGGTGGTCCTTGAGGATCGCACTTGTGTACTGGTCAAAGTCATCTTCGAGTTGGTCGATCGTGTAACCACTGGTGTTGTAGGATCGAGGGCTTTCGCCGGCGCACGTCGTTGTGGTGACAAGGATCAGCGATACAATCAGGATATATCGGAATTTTTTATTCATCCGGGTGCCCGCTTTCGTCAACCGTCCGCTAAACATGACGCCGATAAATGGCTGGAATATCAGACGATAATGTACTATAATTACGCGCTTTCCTCAATTTTCTGGTGCTGGTTACTTATACATAATAGAGGAGGACCCCCGATGAAGCGGACGTTTCTCCGTTTTACCATCCTTTTGTTTGTTTTTTCGTTTCTTTCAATTTCCCCTTCGATCGTTGACGCCCAACAGGTCGACAGCCGTCCCCCAGCCATTTCCGGGGGCGCACAGGCCTCAGGGTTTGCGCAAAGGATAACGGATTTTTCCCGGATTGACGGAAGCCCGATCTACGGTGCCGACGCTGCCTTTATACCGGGTACCACTATCCTGGGTTACAACTTCAACGACAATGGCACCGAGACGGGATTTATCTTTATCCCGCCCGATCCGTGCGGTTCCGCCGGTACGGATCGACTGATCTCGGTCGTCAACGTGGGGATCGAGTGCCGGAACAAGGCAGGTACGCTGCTTTGGCGTGATTCCCTGAAGGACTTCTTTTCGGCCCTCGGTGGTTCGACCCTGGGCACGTGGACCTTCGATCCAAAAGTTGTCTACGACCACTACGAAAACCGGTTTGTGGTCGTAACACTCGAAAGGCTGCAGGTATCGGCGGGTGACGCCGTTGACGATTCCCGGATCCTGGTCGCAGTTTCCAAGACGGCGAGCCCGGCTACGGCCACCTCGGCCGACTGGTGGTACCTGTCCATCAACTCCAAGGTCCTCATCAGCGGAAATTACAACTGGGCCGACTATCCCGGTTTCGAGGTCGACGAGGAAGCCGTTTATATCACCAACAATATGTTTCCCTTCTCAACGGGTACCTACGGCGTACGGTTGTGGATCATCGACAAGGGTGTTGTTGGCGGATTTTACGCAGGTAGCACCGCGTCGTGGAATATCTACGATCCCATTCCCGGGTCGTTCTCTCCCACCACCATCCAGCCGGCCCTGGTGTTTGGGGCGGGTGGTGCCGGTACCAATATCGGCACCTACCTGGTGAGTTACGGTGGTATCACTTATGGTGGTCCGGCGGCCAACGAGCTGGTGCAGGTCATACGGATTGACAACCCGCTCGGTACGCCCACGTTCACGGGCCAGCTTGTTGACGTCGGTGATATGGAGGACGTAGGAGGGATCTACGCCTGGCCCAATATACCCGACGCGCCCCAGAGCGGTTCCGCCAGCCTGATCGAGGTTAACGACCGGAGGGCGCTGGACGCGGTGTGGCGGAACAACATGCTGTGGTTCACCACCACGATCGATCCCAACACGGCCAACGACGCCACCAATACCGGCCAGGCGACGGCGCACTGGTTCCGGCTGGACACTTCTGTTCCTGCTACGATTACTGTGGCCGACCAGGGGAACATCGGCGGCGAGGACATCGCCACCGGCACGTACACGTTTATGCCCGCCGTCGCGGTAAACGGCAGCGGAGACGCCCAGTTCGGATTCTCGGCGTCGGCTTCCACCATATATTGCGGGGCGTACATGGCCGGTCGTCATCCCAGCGACGCTTCCGGCACGGTGCAGTCGTCCGCCACCGTGCAGGCGGGGACGGATTATTACCTCCGGACCTTCGGCGCCGGACGCAACCGATGGGGTGATTACAGCGGAGCGTCGGTGGATCCGTCTGACGACACGACGTTCTGGATCTACAACGAGTACGCGATGACCCGGGGATCGGGTACTGTGCCCGAAGACGGACGCTGGGCCACCGCTTGGCGGTCGACGGTCCCGCAACAACAAACCCAGATCGATTTCGGGGACGCTCCGGACCAGCCTTATCCGACGCTGCTCGCATCAAACGGCGCCCGCCACACAATTGCGGCCGGGGCTTTTATGGGAGCCCTGATCGACCCGGAACCGAACGGTATCCCCCATCCCGCCGCGATGGGTGACGACCTCACCAACCTGGCCGATGAGGACGGTGTGGTGTGGACTACAATCCCGACCGTGGGTCAGCCCGCGCAACTGACGGTGACCGTATCGCTCGGGGGTTGGCTGGACGCCTGGATCGATTTCAACCAGAACGGCAGCTGGCTGGATCCGGGTGAGAAAATTGCTGCCCAGGTAGTCGTAGCCGGACCCAACGTGATCAACTACAACGTTCCCGCGAGCGCGTTGCTCGGTCCGACATTCGCGCGCTTCCGGTACAACCTCGGTGGTATCGTTCTGTTGCCGACGGGCTCGGCGCCTGACGGCGAAGTCGAGGACTACCAGGTTGCGATCGAGGAATCGCAGGATCAACTGGACTTCGGCGATGCCCCCGACCCGACGTATCCGACGCTGCTGGCGAGCAATGGCGCACACCATATGATCATGCAGGGCGTCAATATGGGAACCCTGATCGACGCTGAGTTTGACGGATTGCCCCATATCAACGCGCTGGGAGACGACCTCAACAACCTGCCCGATGAAGACGGGGTGCAGTTTCTCATGCCGTTTGTTCCCGGTATCGGAACCCAGGTGGACGTGTGGGTCACCGTGGCCGGGTTCCTCGACATATGGTTTGATTTCGACGGCAACGGCAGCTGGCTGGATCCGGGTGAACAAGTGTATTCAGGACCGGCAGTGCCGGGACTGAACCCGGTCAACTTTGTTGTCCCGACAAACGCCATCCCGGGAGCGACTTTTGCGCGTTTCCGCTACAACACCAGCGGTCCGTTATCGGTGGACGGTTTCGCCTCGGACGGCGAAGTCGAAGACTACGAAGTCATGATCGAACAGCTGGATCTGGGTGACGCTCCGGATCCGACGTACCCGACACTGCTTGTCAACAACGGCGCCAGTCACGGTCTGTGGGCCAATATTTTCCTGGGCGCGCAGATTGACGGCGAGCTCGACGGTCAGCCCGATCCGGGTGCGATGGGCGACGACATGAATAACCTGCCCGACGAGGACGGCG
>CAYUDF010000002.1:0-25183 GCA_964443465.1 uncultured bacterium | reverse complement strand
ATTCCGCTGATTGTTTCGCCGGAATCTTCTCCATTACCCGTTCTCGATTCGACCCGATTGCTGGCAAGGGCCGCCCTGCAGGCAGCGTTGGAGTAGATTTTACCGAAATCTGTCAAATGAATTTGACGAAATGCCGCCGAAATGAAAATTTCGGCGGTTTTTTGTTGAAAACTGCTTTATAGCAAGAGGTTTCGACCGATAGAAAAAATATGGCTTTTCGTCGAAACTACAGGTTGAAACCGTCGACTGCAACGGCCTCGAACGCCGTTGCCGGTGTCCTGGCCGGTCTGCTGGTACTGATCGTGTCGGTGGTGACGGACGCCCTGGTGCGAAACGGAACCGGCGCCGGACTGCCGTCCGCGTGGTCTATCAATCCGGTTTTATGGATAGTTGGGGCCGCCCCGGCCGTTCTGGGTCTGCTCGGCGCGCTCGCCGGCCGGCGGTACGACAGGATCAGCGCCGAAAAGGACGATCTGGAGCACAAAATAAATGAACAGGCGGGCCAGCTGCAGATTCTCACCGGCGATTTTGACGATCTAACCACCGAACTGACTAAAACGGAATCAATCCTGAAAGCCGCGCAACGCGACAATCAGCGAATCACCCACACTCTGGAAGACGCCAACCGCCGGTTGGACGAGGCTGTGGTTCAGGCCCAGGTGCTGACGTCGGAGGCCGGTTCGGCCGGACGAGCCAGGGACGAATTTCTTTCCAGTGTTACCCACGAGTTGCGTACGCCACTCAACGGCATTATTGGTATGACCGATCTTGCCATGGTTGCGCGCACGGATCCGGAGCGAAACGAGTGTCTGGAAACGGTGAAGATGTGCGGGCACTCGCTGCTTCATCTCGTCAGCGATATTCTGGACTACTCTCAGATTAACGCGGGGAAAATGTCACTGGATCCCGTCAACTTCATCCTCCGTAAAACTGTGGATGACGCGGTAACAATCGCCCGCAACATGGATTCGGCGAAGGATCTCGCATTCCGATGTTTCTACGATCCGGACGTTACAGAAGAATATATCGGAGATCCGATACGGCTGCGACAGATCCTGATTAACCTGCTCGGCAACGCGGTCAAGTTTACGGAACGTGGTGTGATCGAGGTCCGGGTTTCCACAGTCCTGGATGATCTTATGGCGGAATCGCGGATTGCCGAAAAGCCCGTAAAACTGAAGTTTGCCGTAAGCGACACCGGGATCGGTATACCGCAGGACAAACTGGACACCATATTTGAAGAGTTTACACAGGCGGACAACTCGTTATCCCGCCGCTACAACGGCTCGGGTCTCGGTCTGGCGATCTCGAGCAACCTGGTGAAGTTGATGGAAGGGGATATCTGGGTGGAGAGCGCCGAACAGCGTGGCAGCACATTTTTCTTTACCGTAGTGATGGATTCGGCGCTGGATCTCCTGCTCAGGCCGCGCAAGGAAGGAAGCGCAGCCGAAGATGCCGACCGGCAGTTGCGGATACTGGTCGCCGATGACAACGTGATCAGCCAGATCGTTATCACGCGGTTACTGAAGGCGGGGGGCCACAAACTGATGTTTGGCGACGACGCCGAGGAAGTGATCTCCCTGCTTGAAGACAGGAAGTTTGACCTCGTTTTTATGGGTGTTCACCTGCCCGACATGAACGGCATGGAGGCCACCGCGTTAATACGCCGCAAACAGGCCGAACAGGGAATCTACACACCGATTATCGGCCTGGTTTCCGACGACGAAAAAGACGAAAGCCGCTGGTGTTTGAAAGCGGGTATGGATGGTGTTGTTCTCAAACCAATCGATCAACGAACGCTTTTGAAAACCATGGACCAGGTCGTCGCGGATTCAACCCGCGCCGCTTTGAATCCCGGACCCGGCCGGAAATCCCCCCGGGTACCCGCCGCTAGCGCTCCCGGTAAGACGACGGATTAACAAAGTAGAAATGATGGCCCGGGCTGTGACCCGACCCGATATCCGGCTGGCCCAGGATAACCCGGGTTACGTATGTCTTGGCGTTTGCCGTCGCTGTTTCGATGGACTCTCCCAGGGCAAGCCTCGCCGTTAAGGCGGCCGAAAACGTACACCCGGTGCCGTGAACACTTCTGGGGTGGATCGTTTCGGCCTCGAACTGGCGGAACGAATCGCCGTCGAACAACACGTCTGTACCCATACTGAACCGGGCGTGTCCGCCTTTGACCAGCACGTATCGCGGTCCCATCCCGTGAATTTTTTGTGCCGCCCGTTGCATGGCGGAAAGATCGTCGATTTCAAAACCGGCCAGCAGCGCGGCTTCGTGGAGATTCGGCGTTACTACCGTCGCGAGCGGCAGGAGGTTCCTGCCGAGACTCTCCGTCGCCGTATCCTCCAGCAGTCTGAATCCGCTTTTGGAAATCATTACCGGATCGACAACCAGGTTCGGAATCTGCGCCCGTTTTAGAAAACCGGCGACGGTTTCGATTATTGCCGCCGACGACAACATGCCGGTTTTTACCGCCGAAAAATCCAGGTCGTCGTTTACCGCTTCCAATTGCGCCAGTATAAATTCAACGGGCACATCGACGGCGCCGCGCACCTCAACGGTGTTCTGCGCCGTGACGGCGCATATGACGGACGCGGCAAAAACGCCGTTGGCTTCGATCGATTTGATGTCCGCCTGGATTCCGGCGCCCCCGCCGGAATCAGAGCCCGCGATGGTGAGGGCTTGTTTCATTGGAGTCGTACCTCTGGTTCAAGAATGGAAAGATTCCACCAACCGTCGTGTAGCGGCTTGTGGATCCGTGCTGGCGCACACCGCGCCGATAACGGCGATACCCCAGGCGCCCGCCCCGATCACGTTGCCGGTGTTGTCGGGCGAGATGCCGCCGATGGCGATGACAGGTATTGTTGAGGCAAGACACACCAGACGGAGCGCCTCCAGACCCACCGGCGGGGCCGGTTTGGATTTTGACCGTGTCTGGTAAATGTGACCGAATCCGACATAGTTTGCGCCGGCTTCCGCCACCGCTTGCACCTCTTTTTTGGTGCCGGCGGATCCTCCGATGATAGCTGCCGGTCCGAGGATCCGGCGCGCCTCTTCTATTGCCGTGTCATCCTGTCCCAGGTGTACTCCGTCGGCGCCGACCTCCGCGGCAACGTCCAGCCGGTCATTGATGACCATCGGTACTCCCGCCCGCCGGCAAACGGCCAGAACCTGACGCGCAATGTCCGTAAACTCTCCGTCACCGAGGTGTTTATCTCGTAACTGGATTGAGTCGGCGCCGCCACGAATGGCCAACTGCGCCAGTTGGACGTGGGTGAACCGGTCCTGCATCGCAGTATCTGTAATCAGATGGATTTTTCCGGGACGGAGAAAGGCAGCCGTCACAGCGATCCCATCGCGGTTTCAAACTGTTTGACGACACCGGTAATATCATCCGCGGTCATGATGGCTCCCACCACGGCGACCCCGTACGCGCCTGCCTTGATGCATTTGCCGGCGTTCCGGGGAGTTACCCCGCCGATCGCAAAAACCGGAGTTGTCACGGAAGCGGTGACCTTCGCCAGGGCGTCCAGCCCCTGCGGCGGTCCAAACGACGATTTTGACGGCGTCTCGAACACCGGTCCAAAGGTGATGAAGCTGGCTCCCTCGGCCGCAGCGGAAACAGCCCCGCCGACGGAGTGTGTACTCACACCCACCAGAAGCTTGGGAAACCGGGTTCGCAATTCATGGGGGAACGACACGCCGTCGGGAAAATGAAAGCCGTCTGTTCCAAGGCTGGCCGCCAGAAAAGCGTCCTCCGCCTCTTCCACGGGGTCTTTGCGGTTGATGAGCAGCTTTGTGCTCCGGGCCCGGGTTATCTCCAGGAGCCTCGATGCGTATTCTTCCCGTTCCCTGGGGGACAGGTCTTTTTCACGCAACTGGACGGCGCGAACGCCGGCGTCGCAGGCTTCCCTGATGACCGATTGCAGCGAACGCGGTGCGCACACCTTGCGGTCGGTTATGACGTAGAGCCGGAAATCAAACACCTCAATCACCTCCGATTTTACCGGTGAGAGGACTGGAAGCGGTGGCGTACAGCTTCCTCGGAATTCGTCCCGCGCGGAACGCCAGTCGTCCCGCCTCTGTGGCGAGCCGCATAGCGCGCGCCATATTCACGGGGTGCTTGGCTTGAGCGATGGCGGTGTTCAGCAGGATGCCGTCGGCGCCCAGTTCCATGGCGACGGCGGCGTCGGATGCGGTGCCGACGCCCGCGTCGATAATCAGCGGCACCTCCACCAGCTCGCGAATGATCTGCAAATTGTACGGATTGCGCACCCCCATCCCGGACCCTATCGGGGCACCCAGCGGCATGACGGCCGCGCACCCCATGCCGGCCAGCTTTTTGCATGTTACGGGATCGTCGTTGCTGTAGGGAAGCACGATAAATCCGTCATTAACGAGAGTTTCGGCCGCCTTGAGGAGCTCGGGAACGTCGGGGAACAACGTTTCGTCGTCCCCGATCACTTCCAGCTTGACCCAGTTGTGTCCGAGCGCCTCACGGGCGAGTTGGGCGGTGAGCACGGCTTCTTTGGCGGTGAAACAGCCGGCGGTATTGGGCAGGATGAAATAGTCCTTGTCGGCCAGCAAGTTAATCGGATTCTCCGCCGACGGGTCGTCCAGCTTGACCCGGCGCACGGCGACGGTGACCATGTCGGTCCCGCTGGCTTCGAGGGCGTCGAGCATGGTTTTGGGATCGGGGTATCGTGCCGTACCCACGATCAATCGTGACCGGAACTGTCTGTCGGCTATTACCAGATTATCCATGTTCAGGTTATCCTCCCTGGACGGCGCGGATGATTTCGACGGCGTCACCCTCCGCCAGCGCCTTTTTGTGCCAGCCCGGTCGTGGCACCACTGTGTCATTGACGGCAACGGCAACTCCGCGCGCGCTCTCTTCGAATCCCAGGCTTTGCATCAGGTCGGCGACCGTAACGCCGGATTCGAGTTGTTTGTGTTCACCGTTGATTTTCAGTTCCATAAAATTCCTTATCCCGAAAACCGCGCTGGAGAAAAAGGACTCAGACAGTCTGGTTTCATGTTGTCCATTACGAGATCACCGATCGCGTAAGCAGTTACCGGGGCCAGCAGAATGCCGTGCCGGTAGTGCCCGGTGGCATAATACAGGTTCGCCATGCCGCTTTCCCCGATCAACGGTTCGTGGTCGCGCGTTCCCGGCCTCAGACCCACGTCGATACTTTCGATGGGCAGGTCGTACACCGATGGTACCGCTTCCCACGCACGCTCGATAAGCCGCATCACGGGACCGGCCGTGGGTGTGGTGTCGTACCCCATTTCCTCTTCGGTCGCCCCGATCAGCAGGCGCCCATCACCCTTGGGCAGAATGTAGACGTCGGGGGCGCGAATGACCCGGGCAAACTCGTAGGTACTGTCAGTACTTAACGACACGATCTGTCCCTTCACCGGCCGGACCTTCGGGACCAGGTTCGCCGGTATTCCCTCGATCTGGCCCGACCAGCACCCCGCCGCCACTATCGTCGTGCCGGTGGGGTAGCTGCCGCCGCCGATCGTGATGACGCCGGTACACACGCCGTTTTCATTCCGGATGGATTCGACCTGTGTGTTTTCGACCAACTCACCGCCCGCTGAGGCCAACGCGTCTTTCAGTGCGGCCAGCAGATCCCGGTTGTCGATCTGGTAATCCTCCGGGATCCACATGGCGGAAGTCGCCCGGGGTGACAACAGCGGCTCCAGCTCGCGCGCTTCCTCGCCGCTCATCCACTGGACGGGCAGTCCCTTGTGCTGGCGGAATTCATATATCCGGCGGATCCGTTCGGTGTCGTCGCGGTGAAACCCCACCATCATTGTGCCGCGGGTGTCCACGGAAATCCGGCGACCACAGTCCTTTTCCAGTTCGTCGAGGAAGCGTGGAAACAACTGCATGCTGCGTTGTCCGAACTGGAGGAAATCCTCGTTCTCAAAACCGAATTCGGACACGGGTGCGAGCATGCCCGCCGCGACCCAGCTGGCCCCGCGCCCGGCTTTTCTGCGGTCAAAAACGGTAACGTCTCGGCCCCGGCGCGCGAGTTGCCACGCGACACTCAGTCCGATGATTCCGCCTCCGACAACGGCCACACGATTTTTGTGAATGGAAGCGATCCCGGTCACGTTTCTCCGCCTTTCAGGCGCAGCAAACAAAAACCGCCCAACTGCCCACAATCGGCTTCGCCATTCGAGGGAGACGTCAGCGGTCCACTAACAGCACTCGTTCCCTTCGCCGGCATTACCCGGATCAGGTGCAGCGGGTTTAATCTCAGCCCGGAATCTCCGCCTGAAAGCCGTGATCGAGCACCCCTGTCTCAGCCTACGATACCGCGTCTAAATCGCCCTGTCAAGGCACCCGGACATCGGAGGGCCGCGTTATGGATTCAACCTTCGGTCTTTCACGTGTATAATGTGCCGGTGAAACAACCAGCGAGAGAGAGCCTGTAATTGCATCCAGCCGCCCACGAATATTCAATTGTTGTTCCTGTTCTGTACGAACAGGACACCATCGGGGGTCTGCTCGATCACATTGCGACAATCAATGGTTTTGAACGGTGTCAACTGATCGTTGTTGACGGTGACCCCAAAGGGGGGACAATCGGAAGAATATCGGACGACCGGGTGATCAAACTGGTTTCTCCGCCGGGACGGGCGCGGCAGATGAATGCCGGCGCCGCGAAAGCAACGGGAGACGTACTGATTTTCCTCCACGCCGATACCAGTCTTCCGCAAGGCGCGTTGGCCGATATCGACAGTGCTCTGACCCCTGGCACCGCCGCCGGCGCGTTCCGTCTGTGTTTTGATTCTGATCGTTTCATCTATCGGCTCATGTCATTTTTTGTCACGAAACGTTCTCGCTGGAACCGCCTGCCCTACGGCGATCAGGCTATTTTTGTCCGTCGCGATTTTTTTGAGAAAATCGGGGGGTATAAGGATATTCCGATTATGGAGGACGTGGAAATTGTCCGCCGGATCCGACGGTCCGGAGGCAACCTCCGGATACTGGACTCCGCAGTCCGGACTTCGAGCCGCCGCCTGGAAGCCGAAGGAATCACGCGCCGGGTTCTGAAAAACTGGATGATGACGATCCTGTACAACCTGGGTGTATCACCACACAAACTGGCCAGGTTTTACAGTGAAGAGTACCGGCGCCCCGGGCGCACGGGACCCGCCGGTACCGTAGATAAACCGTAAGATATCCTCAGAGGCATCGACCAACCTCCCATTACGGGCGCCGGCTTCTCGGGCGTCTCATTGCAGTTTGAACAAAAGGAGATCCCATCATGTCGGAATCGGCCGACAGAGCCTCGGTGCGCGAATATTACGGAAAGATCCTGCGGAACAATCAGGACCTCAAAACCAGCGCCTGTTGTACCGCAGATTCGTTTCCCGAGGTTTACAAAGAGATACTCCAGCAGGTCCACCCGGAAATCCTGGACAAGTTTTACGGCTGTGGATCTCCCATTCCAGCCGCGCTCGACGGCAAGGTTGTCCTCGACCTCGGTTGCGGAACCGGCCGCGATGTGTACATCGCCTCACAGCTCGTCGGGAACGATGGCCGCGTAATCGGTGTCGACATGACGGAAGAGCAACTGGCCGTTGCCATGAAACACGCCCCGGGACAGGCGGACCGGTTTGGATACGAGCGCTCCAACGTTGAATTCCACCAGGGATACATCGAAGACCTGGCCGCGTCGGGGATCGGAGACGAATCGGTGGACGTTGTAATCTCCAACTGCGTCATCAACTTGTCGCCGGACAAGAAGCGGGTTTTTTCGGAGATATTCCGCGTTCTCAAACCGGGTGGTGAACTTCTGTTTTCCGACGTGTTTTCCGGACGCCGCGTACCCCGGCATCTGCGCGAAGATCCGGTGTTACACGGTGAGTGCCTCGGGGGTGCGCTTTACCTGGAAGATTTCCGGCGGATACTCCTGGAGGTGGGGATTCGGGACTACCGGGTGCTGAACAGCAGTCCTGTAGCTTTGAACAACGAGGAAATACAAGCCAGGGCGGGTGGAATCGATTTCTACTCAAAAACCGTCAGGGTTTTCAAGTTGCATACACTCGAGGATATCTGCGAGGATTACGGACAGACAGCGACTTACCTTGGCGCAATTCCTTTTCAACCGCATCATTTTGATCTGGACGATCACCATCGGTTCACCACAGGCAAACCGATGCTGGTTTGCGGAAACACCGCCGATATGCTTTCGAAGACGCGCTACGGCAAACACTTCAGGGTCGAGGGCGACCGCGGCACTCACTTCGGACCGTTTGACTGCGGGTCGGCCGCCAACGAAGGGCAAAACAACTCAACAGGGGGAGCCTGCTGCTGATGAACAGGGAAACGGGCAACGAATTTGATCTCAAGATAGTGGAGTCCACGGGCCAGCCGTTACGCGCGGACAAGGTGTCGATCGTACAGGTCAACGTGGGCCTGGTGTGCAATCAACAGTGTGTGCACTGCCACGTGGCCGCATCCCCCCGGCGAAAAGAACAGATGGGGTGGGAAACCATGCAACAGGTGCTCGACGTGGCGAAGCAGGTGAACTGCTCCCATCTGGATATCACCGGCGGCGCGCCGGAGATTAATCCTGATTTCAGGCGGCTGGTCGCGTCGGCGCGTGACTTCGGACTCACCGTGCAGGTACGGACCAATCTCACCATAATGCTGGAGCCGGGTTACGAGGACATGCCGGAGTTTTTGAAACAACAAGGTGCGAAACTGGTCGCGTCGTTGCCGTGTTACCTGGAAGAAAACGTCAACCAGCAGCGCGGTGAAGGCGTCTACAAACAATCGGTTGAAGTCATCAGAAAACTGAACAAATTGGGGTACGGCCGCGACCCGAAACTGACGCTGGACCTGGTTTACAACCCGATCGGACCGCACCTGCCTCCCGACCAGGAATCACTGGAACAGGACTACCGCAGGGAGCTGCTCGAGCGGCACGGAATCGAGTTTACCAGGCTGATCACGATTACCAACATGCCCATCGGGCGTTTTATGAGCGATCTCAAGCGCCAGGATAAAGCCGAGAGTTACAAAACGCTGTTGCGCGAATCGTTTAATCCGGCGACTATAGACGGCTTGATGTGCCGCCACCAGATCAACATCGACTGGGAAGGCTACATGTACGATTGTGATTTTAATCTGGCCCTCAAGCTGAAGGTCAATCACGGAATGCCGACACACGTGCGCGATTTTGATCCGGCCCTGCACAAGCGGCAGATCGAAACGGGTTTGCACTGTTTCGGGTGCACCGCCGGACGCGGATCGTCTTGCGGCGGCGTTTTATCATGAACCTTCTCGCACGAGAAATCTCTTTAAATAACAGGTAATATGGAAGCGCTCGCGACACTTACTGTATACGCATATTTCGGAATACTGCTGGTCCTGTCGATCTACGGCGTGCACCGCTATTTCATCCTGTTCCTGTATTTCAAGCACTACAAATTTCGCAAACAGCCGGCGCCCCCGGTAATGGACCCCGCCGATTATCCGGCCGTGACAATCCAGTTACCGCTGTACAACGAGTACTATGTCGCCGAGCGGGTCATTAAAGCGGCGGCAAACATCCGATACCCGAAACACCTGTTGCGGATCCAGGTCCTGGACGATTCGACGGACGATACATGTACGGTGGCCCGGAAGGCGGCAGACGACCTGCGCGCCGGCGGTTTTAACGTCGATTACCGGCACCGTGTGGTCCGCGAAGGATTCAAGGCTGGAGCCCTGAAGGAGGGCCTGGAGGAGACACCGGACGAACTGGTTGCGGTATTTGACGCCGATTTCATTCCGCCTTCCGATTTTCTGGAAAAGACGGTGCCGCAATTCCAGAACCCGAAAGTCGGAATGGTCCAGACGCGCTGGGGGTATCTGAACCGTGAATATTCACTGCTTACCCGCGTGCAATCGATTCTTCTCGACGGTCATTTCATACTGGAGCATACGGCGAGATACTTGTCGGGGCGGTTCTTCAATTTTAACGGCACCGGCGGCGTGTTTCGCCGGCGGGCGATCCTCAGCGCCGGCGGCTGGCAGGGGGATACGCTCACCGAGGACCTCGACCTGTCATACCGGGCACAGCTGGACGGGTGGAAATTTGTATTTATGCCGGACGTGGTATGTCCGAGCGAACTTCCCGTCGATATCTTCGGGTTCAAAACGCAGCAGCACCGCTGGACCAAGGGGTCCATCCAGGTGGGCAGAAAACTACTCGGCAGGATCTGGCGGAGCCGTGTTCCGCTGCGCATCAAACTGGAGGCGACGTTTCACTTGAGCGCCAACCTGAGTTACCTGTTGCTGGTGTTGCTGTCGGCGCTGATGCCGTTGTCCGTAATTTTGCGCTCCCACGCGGTGGCCCGCGGGTCGCTGTTGCTGGAAATGCTGATTTTCGGGCTGACGACCCTGTCGATTTTTTTCTTCTATCTTGTCGCGCAGCGCGAACTGTATCCCGATTGGAGGTGGCGCGGCAGGGACATCCCGTTCATACTGGCTTTGGGAATTGGTATGTGTATCAATAACGCCTGGGCGGTGACGGAAGCGTTGATCGGGCGCGATACGCCGTTTGTGCGCACAGCGAAATACAGGATCGAAGACCTCAAGGATCGGTGGAAGGGCAAAATCTACCGTTCCATCCGGAAGCCGTCTTTTGTAATCGAGTTTATACTGACTGTCTACATGTGCGCGGCGCTGATAACCCTCGTGATTTTGAGGAACTGGGCGGCGCTTCCGTACGTGATGTTGTTCGTGGCGGGTTACGTGTACGTATTTGGCCTCTCCATTCTTCACGCGAAACGATAGCATGGACCGGAACAGCCGATGGATTTTCGTGGGCGCCGGCGCCGCGATCGCGTCATTGTTTCTGTTGATCGCAGCCATCGACGGATTAAACACACGCGTGGATTTGTTCCTCCTGCTGTTTGCCGCCGTATTTGTGGCTTATATAACCGCCCTCGTTGTTCGAAAAAAATCACCCGCCACCACGCGCTTCACACTGATTTATATTTTTCTGGTGGCGTCGGTAAGCAGGGCCGTTCTTATCCCGGCGGAACCGGTGTTGTCCACCGATATATACCGTTACGTGTGGGAAGGCAGGTTAATCACAAACGGTTTTAATCCGTTTGCGCTGCCGCCCGATTCACCCGAACTGGAGTCTCTCAGGGACACCAACTACCCAGGCGTCAGCCACAAACACATGCCCACGATTTATCCGCCGCTTTCGCAGGTCGTGTTTGCCCTCGCCGCGTGGATAAAGCCGGTTCCACAAACGCAGAAGACGTTTTTTGTCATTTTTGACCTGGGTGTTATCGCGGTGATAATGCTGTTGTTGAGGAGCCGGCGGGAAAATCCGGTGGACAGCATCATTTACGCATGGAATCCCCTGGTTATTTTTGAAACCGGTCACTCCGGACATCTGGACAGCATCGGTATATTCTTTTTGATGCTGGCGCTGTGGCTGATCTGTCGGGGCAATAAAACCCGAGGTCTCGCTGTACTGGGACTGTCCATTCTCGCAAAGTATCTTGCCGCCGTTTTTATTCCGTTTTTTCTTCGCAACAAGAGTCACTTCATCGGGGTGGCTGTGGCGGCCCTGGTGGTTGTCGCCGGGTACCTGCCGTTTGCCGGCGCCGGCGCCGGGTTGTTTGACAGCCTGAAAGTCTACGGAGCGGAGTGGCATTTTAACGGGCTGGTGTTTGATCTTCTGCTTCGTATTCTGCGGGACCCGCGGTTGACCCGTGGCCTGCTCGTGTTACTTCTGGTTGTTGTGGTGGTACACAGAGCTCTCAGGGAAAAAGACGTGTTGCGCTACGGACTGGTGGTCATCGGGGCCGGCCTGTTGCTGGCGCCGACGCTGTACCCGTGGTACGTATCGTGGATTATCCCGTTTTTGTGCTTTTTCCCCAACCGCGCGTGGATCCTTTTTACCGGCCTGGTTTTTGTGTCTTACCGAGTATGGGGCGTTTTTGCGGTGGAGGGCGCCTGGTACCTGCCCTGGCACAACTATCTTTTTGAGTATCTTCCGTTTTACGGACTGCTCGTGTATGATTTTTTCCGAAAAGACAAACCGTTGGAACAATCATGAATACAATTGTTGTCATTCCGGCATTTAACGAGGAGCAGTCGATCGGACTGGTTCTGGACGAAATTCCCGCGGACTTTGTCGATCGGGTGATCGTTGTAGATAACGGCTCGACCGACCGCACGGGAGAAGTTGCGACCGGTCACGGCGCAACCGTTGTTCGCGAAAACCGGCGGGGATACGGCGCCGCCTGCCTGAAGGGAATTTCTCTCACTGACAACAATACCGATGTCATTGTGATTCTGGATGGAGATCACTCTGACTATCCGGAAGACCTCGGTCTTCTGCTGAAACCGATCCTGGACGGCCTGGCGGATTTTGTGATCGGATCGCGTGTGGCGGGCAAGGCGGAAAAGGGTGCTCTGCCGTGGAATCAGCGCTGGGGCAACATGCTGGCAGTTTTTCTGATGCGGTTGCTCTATCGGAAACAATTTACCGACATGGGGCCCTTCAGGGCGATCCGGCGCGACCACCTCATTGCGTACGGTATGACCGACCCGACGTTTGGGTGGAACGTGGAGATGCAGGCCAAAGCGATCGCGTACGGCAGCAGGATACTCGAAGTCCCTGTACGGTACCGCAAGCGGATCGGTAAATCCAAGATCACGGGTACTGTAAGGGGAACGGTCCTGGCGGGGACAAAGATCATAACAACGATATTCCAGTATTACCCTTTGTATCTCAAAGCCAGAAGGAAAAACCGGTGAAATCTTACTCCATTGCGAATTCCGTTGCTGTTTGTGTTCTGATTTTCCTGATCGGTGTGTCGCCGGTAGCTGCGTCGGAGTTTGCCTGCGATAGTTATGCGTCGGTATTGTCGGATTACGTGGACGACAACGGCCTTGTGGATTATGCCGCACTTCGAGACAATGGTTCGCGGCTGGAAACGTACGCCCGATCGCTGGACGCGCTGGACCGCGAAACGTATGTATCGTGGAGCGACGAGGTAAAAATCGCGTTCTGGATCAACGCGTACAACGGTCTGACGGTGAAACTGATCGTCGACAATTACCCGATCAAGTCATCGAGACTTAAATCCATTGTGTATCCAAAAAACAGTATCCGGCAGATCTCCGGAGCGTGGAAGGAAGTCCAGTTCCGTGTGATGGGTGAGTCGATTACACTGGATACGATCGAACACAAAATGTTAAGGGCCGGGTTTGATGAGCCCCGTATTCATATGGCGCTGGTGTGCGCCGCGTTGTCGTGTCCGATGTTGAGAAACGAGCCATACACGGGAGATAATCTGGATGCACAACTGGAAGACCAGTCAGCGCGGTTTATGGCCGGAGATACCCGGTTCCGGATCGATCGTAAGGCGGGCATTGTGCGCCTGTCGGCGATTTTTGACTGGTTCGGCGGCGATTTTGTTTCGCGCTACGGTACGGGCGATCCCGCGGGAAAACGTAGCGAGAAAACACAGGCCGTAATCAATTTCGTAAGCCGGTATGTCGAAAACGAGGACCAGGAGTATCTGGCAGCGGATAACTACAAGATCAAACACCTGGACTACGACTGGAGCCTCAACGAGCAGTAAAATGAATATACATTGTATCCAGCATGTGCCGTTTGAAACTCCGGGGCAGATCCTGGTCTGGGCGGAGGAACACGGGCACAGCGTGACGGCGACACGGATGTACGCCGGTGAAGCCCTCGGTCTGCCGGCTATCGAAACGCTGGACTGGCTGGTGGTGATGGGTGGGCCCATGAGCATCGGCGACGAAAAAGCCCACCCGTGGTTGACCGGTGAAAAACGTTTCATCGAAGCTGCACTCGAAAAAAGGAAAATCATTATTGGAGTATGTCTCGGGGCCCAGTTACTCGCCTCGGTGCTGGGCGCAAATGTTTTCAGAAACCGGTACCGGGAAATCGGGTGGTTCGACGTTAAGCTCACGCGGGACGCCGCCACGTTTCCGGTTACACGCGGGTTGCCGCGAAAGTTCCGTCCGTTGCACTGGCACGGCGAAACCTTTGATATTCCCCGTGGCGCGGTAAATATCGCGGAATCAAAAGCGTGCACCAACCAGGCTTTTGTTTACGGGGGACGGGCTATCGGCCTCCAGTTCCATCTGGAGATGACGGAACGGGGTGTAGAAGATCTGGTGGAGAACTGCCGAAACGAGATTGAATCCGCGCCCTATATGCAACAACCCGAAACAATATTGGCCGACAAAAGCCGTTTACAGACGACCCACACAATTCTAAACTCGTTGCTCGATTGTTTCGAAGCGGAGACCTCCGGGGACCGGGAGTAAAAAATGAAAATCGTATACAGTTCACTGATATTTCTGCTGTTGGTGTCGCTCGCCCAGACCGGGTGTGAAAACAGCGAAACACCCGGTACGCCGGGGGTTCCGCCGGTGTACAACTACGACCTCGTCGTCGCGTTTCCGAACCTGTTGTTCGACAACGCTGTCGACCTCCAGAACGCCGGCGACGGCAGCGACCGGATTTTTGTCGTCGAAAGAGCGGGTCGCATACGAGTATTTGTCAACGTGGACAGCGTGGCGACAACGGACACTTTTGTGGATATAACGACGGCGGTGGCCTCGGACGGACTCGAAAAAGGACTGCTTGGACTGGCTTTCCACCCCGACTATGCCGCCAACGGCCAGTTTTTTGTGTATTACACTCCCGTTTCGGCCGGGGTCGTTCGTATTGCGCGTTACACAGTCAGTGCCACCAATCCGGATTCCGCCGACGTCACCAGCGAAGCGATTTTACTCGACATTCCCCACAGCCGGTCCAACCACAACGGCGGACAACTCGCTTTCGGCGCGGACGGCTATCTGTACGTCGCAGTGGGTGACGGTGGTGGGGGGGGAGATCCCGACGATAATGGACAAAACCGCGCGACGTTGCTCGGCGCCATCCTGCGTCTCGACGTCGACTCGTCCGATCTGGGTAACTACGGGATACCAGGCGACAATCCTTTCGAGGGGAATGCTTCCGGATACCGTGAAGAGATCTACGCTTTTGGTTTGCGAAATCCGTGGCGTTTCAGTTTTGATCATGTGACCGGACGGCTGTGGGCCGGCGACGTGGGGCAAAGGCGCTATGAAGAGGTCAACGTCGTGGAAGCCGGCAAGAATTACGGATGGGACTGCCGGGAGGGAGCGCACGTCTACGGCGCGGACCCCAGTGATCCGGGTGACCCATCGGTTGTTTGCCCATCGCCCGACATGGTCGACCCGGTGTGGGAATACGGGCGCAGCCTGGGAAATTCGATTACCGGGGGACACGTTTACCGGGGACCAACGGTGACCTCCCTTACCGGAGTTTATATCTACGCGGATTATGCGACGGGCCGCGTGTGGACCCTGGAATACAACGGAACCGCCCCGTCGACGAGTGAGGAAATCGAGGCGGCGCCGTTCCGGATTTCAAGCTTCGGTGTGGATGAGGCGCGGGAACTGTATGTTCTCCAGTTTGCGGACAACGGAAATATATACAGGTTTACGGAGATGTCGACTACGCAGTGATGAATCGGCGCAAAAAACAATGACCGTTCAGAAAACCGACACACCGGGCATGTTTTCCGCGATCGCCGGCAGCTACGATCTGCTCAACCGCGTACTCAGTTTCAGTATCGACGGGCGCTGGCGGAAAAAACTGGTGAAATCCGCCCGCGTCACACCCGATTGCCGGGTTCTCGACGTGGCTACCGGTACGGCCGACGTGGCGATCGCGTTTGCCACTTTATCCAGTGCCCGCCGCATCGTCGGGCTGGACCGTTCGCCGGGCATGCTGGAAGTGGCGCACGAAAAGCTCAGAAAACAAGAACTGGAATCCCGAATCGAGATCGTCGAGGGCGATGCCCTCGATCTGCCCTTTGAGGATGGATCGTTTGATGTTGTGACCATCGCATTCGGACTGCGAAACTTACCCGATTTTCAGGCCGGGGTGACGGAAATGACGCGGGTGCTCGGCCCCGGGGGACGGCTGCTGGTACTGGAGTTTTTTCCGCCCCGCAATAACGGATTGTTTTCGGTTGCCTACCGCACCTATCTCAAAACTGTGTTGCCGGCCGCCGGCAGGCTGATCTCTCGTTCGGACGTTGCTTACGACTACCTGTCTTCATCCATTAAGGATTTTGCCAGCCGCCGGGACTGCGAGGGTTTTATGTCAAACGCCGGCCTCGCCGACGTCCACCTCGTCGATCTGACCGGCGGCGTGTCCAGTATCTGTTTCGGCACCAAACGGTGAGCCATTTTGTCCGCCGCGTCCGTGGCACACTTCCTGCAATCTTAATCAATTTCAGCTTGTGCATATTATTGTGTTGAATTACCTTACAGCGGTACAAAGGACTGGATTACAGATGACCCACGATACCAGAAAAAAAGTTTTGTTCGTTTGTATCGGCAACATGTGCCGGTCACCCATCGCGGAAGGATTTGCGCGCGCCAACGGCAAGGATGTGGTTGAAGTGTGGAGTGCGGGTATTCATCCGACGGGACAGATCAGCCACGACGCGATTCACGTGATGGAAGAAATTGATGTCGATATCTCGGACCTTCGATCCAACGGCCTCAACGACGTGCCCCTCGGCGAAATCGACATGGTTGTTTCCATGACCGGGTTCCCGGCCAGGGACTATCTCCCCCGGACGTACCCCGGCAAGGTAATCGACTGGAAAATCGACGATCCTATCGGAAGATCGCTATCCACGTTTCATCGGGTTCGCGACGAGATTGATACCAGGGTGAAGGAGCTGCTGGAGGACATCCGGCGAGCGAACTATTCTTCCAGCAAATAGAGGCCCGAGACGGCCGAATTCTGACCGGCAGCCGTGCCTGTTTTCGGGGGCGGCTTTTTCCAAGTCTTCATAATCATCTAACAGGGAGCATTTTGCGGCGCCGTATGGTATGGTACGATCTTAATCGTCTGCCGCAATAAACCGGAGGAATTTCTACAGTGAATACACTGGATGCCATATTTAAACCCAAATCGATTGCAATTATAGGCGCGACCACACGCAAAGGCAGTATCGGCCGCGAGATCATTCATAACCTGTTCAGCTTTGAATTCAACGGAATGATTTTTCCTGTGAATCCGAGGTATGAGTATATCCACAGCACCAAGGCATATCCCACGGTTCTGAGCATACCGGACCCCGTGGATCTCGCCGTGATTGTTGTGCCCAAAGAACACGTGCTGATGGCCGCGGAGGATTGCGGGCGCAAGGGCGTCAAGGGAATGGTCATTATCAGCGCCGGTTTCAAGGAAGTCGGCGGAGAAGGCGAGGAAAGGGAAGAGCAACTCATAGAAATCGCGAAAAAATACGGGATCCGGATGGTCGGGCCCAACTGCATGGGAGTAATCGCCGCCACGCCGGATGTAACGATGAACGCGACGTTTTCTCCCAGCACACCGCGGAGGGGAAACCTCGCTTTCATGACGCAGAGTGGAGCGCTGGGAGTGGCGATTATTCTGGCCGCCCACAAGCTCAACCTGGGATTTTCTTATTTTGCCAGTGTCGGCAACAAGGCCGACGTTAGCGCGGTTGACCTGCTCGAGTACTGGGAGAACGACGAGCACACCGGAGTAATCGGGTTGTACCTGGAATCGTTCGACGATCCGACCCGATTCACGGAGCTGTCCAAGCGGATTTCCAAACACAAACCGATTGTTGCGGTGAAATCGGGCACCTCGGCCGCGGGCGCACGGGCCGCGTCGTCGCACACAGGCTCGCTCGCCGGACTCGAAGTTGCAGCCGACGCGGTGTTGCGCCAGTGTGGCGTGATCCGGGTCGGTTCGATCGGTGACCTGATTAATATGGTTGCCGGCTTCGGCCGTTCGCCATTACCAAAAGGCGACCGTGTGGGGATACTGACCAACGCCGGGGGACCGGCGATTATGGCGGCGGACGCCATCGAGTCACACGGCCTGAATATCGCCGAACTGAGTACCGAAACCCGCGAACGCCTCGAGGCCATTCTGCCGCCGGAAGCCAGCGTGCACAACCCGGTTGATATGATCTCCGGTGCAGCTTCGAAGGAATACGCCGAGGCCCTGGAAATCATGCTGTCCGATCCCGGCGTGGATCTCGCAATTCCGATTTTTGTCCCGCCTCTCATGATCGAACCGCTGGGTGTAGTGCGGCAGATCACCGCCATTGCGCGCCAGTACGAAAAGCCGGTGCTGGCCGTTCTCATGGCCGAGGAAAAATATTACGACATGATTCCCCGTGAGATCGAGAACGCGGTTCCGTATTACCGTTTTCCGGAATCGGCGGCCATGGTGGCCGCCGCGCTGGTGCGCCACAAGATCTGGAGCGAAAAACCGGCGGGAAAAGTCCAGACATTTGATGTCGACCGCGAAACAGCTGTCGCAGTGCTGGAGAAAAAGCACAAAAGCGGCGGCGGATATTTGTCGCCGGATGATGTTTACACCGTTCTTCGTGCTTACGGATTTCCGTTGTGCCGGCACGCCGTGGTGTCGCTGGGCCAGGATATTAAAGAAGCCGCCGAAAAGGTGGGGTATCCGCTGGTACTCAAAATTGACGGCGAATCGATCGTGCACAAGTCCGACATCGGCGGTGTCGAAGTCGGAATCGAAGATGAAGAAGACCTGTGCGAAGCGCGCCAGCGGATCGAAGCCAACGTGAGCTCGGCCGGTATGTTCCAGCAGGCCACCGGGTACTTTGTTCAGGAGATGGCCCGGCCGGGAAGAGAAATCATCCTGGGTGTTATGCAGGATCCCAAGTTCGGACCGTTGCTGATGTTCGGTATGGGCGGCAAGTACGTCGAAATTATTCGCGACATCGCCTTTCGTGTGATGCCGGTCACCGATATCGACGCTCAGGAAATGGTTCACGAGATTGCGTCTTTCCCGCTGCTCGAAGGCGTGCGCGGCGAGGTCCGGGTGGATATCGATTTTATCGTGGAGTCGATCACAAGGCTCGCCCAGCTGGTGGGAGACACCGATCTGATTGCGGAACTGGATATGAACCCCGTTGTGATGCACCCCAGCCGCAACGACTGCCGCGTCGTCGACGCCCGTATCAGGGTCCGCTAGGCCGGGTGGTGGAGTGAGCGGGTGCGGGGCTGGCGGCGGGATACGCCCGGCGCGGGGGCGTCCAGCAGAAGGCGGATTTTCCGGGCCAGCGCTTCGGCTGAGAACGGTTTAGACAGAAAACTGGTGCCCGGACCCAACTCGGCGATTTTAACGCTCGCCTTGCCGATATAACCCGAAATATACAGTACTTTCAGTTGCGGGTACCGCGAACGAAGTTCAGTGACCAGCTCCCGTCCGTTCATACGCGGCATGACAACGTCCGTGATCAGCAGGTGCACCGGTGCGTTGTGTTTTTCGACGACGGCGAGCGCCTCGGCTCCGTCGTCTGCCTGTAACACCCGATATCCCTTCGAAGAAAGAACCTCGCGTATCAGCCGCTGCACGGTTGGCTCGTCCTCGGCGACCAGTACTGTTTCCGAACCGCGGGAGGGCCCGAGAAACACCTGTTTTGTCGCCGCCTGGGGCGCGCGGTCGACAACGGCGGGAAAGTACAGTGAGAATGTGGCGCCCTTGTGCGGCTGGCTGTGGACGCGCACGTGCCCCCCGCTCTGACGCACCGATCCATAAACCGTCGCCAGTCCCAGGCCGGTACCCTTGCCGTCCTGTTTGGTCGTAAAAAACGGTTCAAAAATCTTGGACTGAATAGCGCCGTCCATACCCAGTCCGGTATCCGAAAACGACAACAGCACATAATCTCCCAGTTCAATGCCCGGCGTTTTGTGCTGGTTGACCTTGTCGATCGAAACGTTATCCGTACCGATGGTGAGTTTTCCACCGTCTGGCATCGCGTCCCTGGCGTTTATGGCGAGATTCAGAACAACGGTTTCGATCAGACTCGGGTCGGCTTCTATAAAGCAGTCTCCCGGACCCGATACCGTTTCCAGTTCGATGTTTTCTCCGATGGTTCGTTGCAGCACGCTCTCCATGTTGCGGACAATGCCGAGGATATCGATTACCCGGGGCTGAACCATCTGCTGACGGCTGAATGCCAGCAATCTTTTGGTGAGGCTGGCGGCTCTGTCCGTCGCTTTCATTACTTCCTGTGAATACCGGTAGAGCGGTCCGTCGGGATCAATTTTGTTGAGGAGCAGCTCGTTGTAACCGGATATCGACGTTAGCATGTTGTTAAAATCGTGGGCGATCCCACCGGCGAGGCGCCCGACGGCTTCCATCTTCTGCGCCTGTATCAGCTGTTCCTCCAGCCGTTTCTGGGCGGTGTTGTCGAATACGTACCCCTTTATTTCCGTCAGATGACCGGAGCCGTCAAAGCCGCCGACAAAGTTGGCAACCACGTAAACTGTTTTGCCGTGCTTGCTCCGCAACTCTTCCTCGTACTGTTTCAGCCGTCCGTCTGTTTCGAGGCGTTTGAGAAATTCGTCCCACGCCCGTCTGTCCGGAAACAGGTTGGCCGCGTTAAATGACAGGGCTTCTTCCTTGGAGTGGAAACCGAAAATCGTGACAAACGCCGCGTTGCACGTGATGATATTCCCCGCTGGTGTTGCAATAAAATCCCCCGCAAGGTTGTCCTCGAACAGGCTGCGGTAGCGTTTTTCACTCCGCCGAAGCGCGTCTTCGGCGATCTTTCGGTCGGTCGTGTTGGTGCCGAGAACCAGAAGACGGACGACGATTCCGTTTTCCTGGACCGGGACGATCCGGTTGGACCACCACGACGGCCCGTCGGCGGAATCGATAACCACGCTGTAATTCCGTGGTTCTCTGGACAAGACCGCTCCCGCTATCAAACGGCGGATTTCGTCGCGGCGGTCGGCCGGTATATAGTCAAACACCGAGGTGCCGATCAGGTCTTCGACTCGAGCCTCATAAATCGTGTGGTTGGCGAACAGAATATTCCCGTCCGGGTCCAGCTCTGTGATCGAATCGGGAATGTGTTCAACCAGAAACCTGTACTGCTCCTCCGAACGCGCCAGGCGCTGCTGGCCCAGAATCCGATCGGTGACACGTTCCTCGTAAACAATGATGCCGCCGATAGTGTCGTCTTCTTGTCGCCACGGGTGCATCGCCCACTTGATCCAGTCGATCGTTCCGTCGGGGTGTATGATACGTTCCGCTTCTTCCTCCAGGATGGTGCCTTCGAGACATTTCTGATGATTCAGCTTCCATTGCTCGGGCAGATCCGGCAGTACATCGTAGTGCAGTTGGCCGGTGAGATCCCTGTCCTCGAGTCTGTGCTCGGAGATCCAGCTGCTGCTCGCGACCAGGTATCGCATGTTGGTGTCAAACATTGCCATCGGGGCGGGGGAGTGTCTTATAAACAGGCGCAGACGTTCTTCGTTTTCACGCAGCGCTGCTTCGGTATTCCGTTGCTCGATGGAAACGGTGGCCAGTTCGACGGCGGTCAGCAGGACCTCTTCGTCGTTTGTTGATGGTTCTCTCGGGTTTCCCGGATAGACAACCGCAACGCCGAGTATTTCCTCGTTTGACGAACGGACGGGTACTGCCCAGCAGGCGGATAACCCCGCTTCTTGCGCCCGTTCACGCGGCCCTGCTTCGAGGTTTTCGATAAAACTATCGATTTCCACGACGCGTTCACCGGATGAGATGGCCCGGTCGATACAGCCCGTGACCCGCTCCGAATCGATGTTGGAACATAAATTAAAAATGTCTACCGCGGGGTTGGTGAAGGCGCCGTGGTATATCCGTCTGGTTTCTCTGTCTATCAGGCAAATTGTACAGATCGAACCGGGAACGAGCTCCTCCACGTAACCAACAAGTGATGTGAGGACTTCGGGAAGGGTTGCCCCGGCAGACAGTTTCTCGAGCACACCGGTTCGCCCCAGCCGCATTCGCTCGGAAAACCGGTGCTGGGTGATGTCCTGTATGACCCCCTGGAGCAACATCGGTTCGCCGTTCTTGTCGAGCAGGATATCGGCCTCGTCGTGAACCCATCTGACGGTTCCGTTTTTATGAATCATCCGGTAGTCGGCGACAAACCGCCGGCTATCCGCTATACAGCGGGACAGCTCCCGGGTAACCCATTCATGGTCGTCGGGGTGGTACACCCTGGCAAACATTTCGGAATTGGATGTCCATTCCTGTTGCTGAAAACCGAGCATGAACTCGATCTGGGGGCTCACGTAGGCTAGAGGTAGCGTAAGGTCCAGCGGAGCGACGTAGACGATGGCCGGTAATTTCTCAACCAGGTCACGATATCTTTCTTCGGACGCCTGCAGGGATAACGCCGCATTCTTGCGGGTGGTGATGTCGGTGGACATGCCGGCGAGACGTTTGACGGCGCCCTGTTTCTCCGGAATGATGAAACCACGCGATTGTATCCAGTGTATTTTCCCATCGGGGTGCTGGATTCTGTATTCCTCAAGATAACTGTCGTTGGGAACGGTGTTTAACATCACTTCGACACGGTCGCGGTCATCCGGATGGACGAGATCCAGCACGATGCGGGGATTATCCATAATCAATTCGGATTTAACGCCAAACACTGTCTCAAACGCGGGGCTCACGTAGATCATGTGGTTCCGGTCGGCGCTGACGATCCAGAAAACCTCGTGTATATTGTCGACGATCTGGTGGAATCTCGATTCTACTTCACTGAATTCATCCGCTGTTTCTTCGCGGCTGCACAGGTCCTCGCGGGTCCTGCGCAGTTTTGTGCGCAAATAACCGGTAACAGGACCGAGAAGCGCGATACCGATGTGTATGGCGGGGTAAAGGCGAACAGCAGCCAGTGGGCCACCCAGACCCGCCCGATCAAACACCACCATGTGAGAAACGAGTGCAATTATACTGGCGAGCAGGCCCGCACGCATGCCGAGAAAACAGCCCGCGGCGCCCACAAAAAATGGAGACAGCTTGATGATATTAACGCCGTGAAACCAGGAGAAAAATGAAACGAGCACCCAGTATGCCAGTACGCCGGCCGCAAAAAATCCGACATCACGAACACGGCGATTGGAGGCCGCGTTGGAAAGGGGATCCGGATTGTTGTGCGGATTGCCCGTGTTTGATAAAGCCAGTTTCAAGTGATTCTTCCCGGGTAAGTCAAACTCCTCGATTCTGCAGCAGAATAAAGCAGTTCCGGAAAATGTGTCAAAGACTAAATGTGCTTAAAATAGTGGCTTATCGCAGGTTTAACCGACGACGTACGGATCGTGGCTGAGATCGCCGCTTGTGAAGCGGGCCAGGCTGAGGTCGCCGATGGGAATTGAAGTGGATCCTGTCGTGATCAATTCGGCGAGCAACCGGGATACGATTGGAGACAGCATGAAACCATGTCCACTGAATCCGCACGCGTGATAGTACCCGTCGACTCCTCCGACGCCCCCCACGATCGGACGATGATCGGGCGTCATGTCGTAGGTACCGGCCCACTGGCGGATAATCCTTGCGCTGCCCAGGGCGGGAAACACTTCGCGCAGCGCCGCCGCGTATTTGAACAAAAACTCAGGTGATGACCGGGTTGTATAAGATGACGGCTCGTCGTCACCGCTCACGCCGCCGACAACCTCACCGCGCATGCTCTGGGAAAAATAGAAACCCTTTTGGGGAGATATCACCATGGGGTCCAGGAAAGACATCAGTGGTTCCGTTACGGCTATTTCATGCCGGTATGGCTGGGTCGGGATTTCGATACCGAGCAGGGCGGCGATGTCGCGCGTGCGTGCGCCCGCTACATTCAGAATTACCGGCGCCTCAAAAACCGCTGTCGGGGTTTCCACGCGGTAGACACCTCCCGGAACCCGCGTGACCCCCGTGACCTCCGCATGGTTGTAGATGTCCGCGCCGAGCCTTCTCGCAGCTTCCGCGTAACCCCATAACACGGCGTACGGATACGCCGTGCCGTCGGATGGACAGAAGGCGCCGCCGAGTACACCGTCGAGGTTGAGTCCGGGGACGAAGTCGGCGATTTCTCCGGGATCGAGAAAACGTGTGGGCACACCCAGTGAATTGTGCAAGGGAATCGTTTTATTCACCAGTGTGTGTTCGCGCTCGTCGTAAACGAGCATAAGGTATCCGCCCTGGCGGAAGAAAATATTGAAATCGAGCTCGGCGGACAGGTTTTCAAATATTTTTACGCTTTCGCGCGCGAGGATGACATTTTCTTCGAGGCCCCACTGTTGCCGGATCCCGCCACCGCAACGCCCGGACGCACCGGAACCGGGGTAGCTCTTCTCCAGGACAACAACGTTTGTTACGCCGCGACGGGCAAGGTTGTAAGCGGTCGCGACTCCGTTGACGCCTCCGCCGATGATAATTATGTCTGCTGTGCGGTTGGTCATGTATCCTCGCTCAGCCCGGCCGGTCTGCGACTACGGATTGTTTTTATCCGGTTTTCGGATGTCATCGATCTTCAGCGGTAAAACGGGCTGTCGAATCGTCGGTAGAGTCAACCTGCCTTCGTTTTTCTCCGCTCCGTCGGCGGGCAGCGGTGTGCCCGGCCCGTTTTCCCGGCCTGCAAGGACTGCCTGGTGGGCCTGTTCTCCTGCCAGTTCGCGGAGCGTCTGGACGACGCAGCATTTGCCCTGGCACTTGCCCGTACCGATTCCGGTGAACCGCTTGATCGACTCGATTTCGCTGTACCCCTGTTCAAGCGCTGAGTACAACTCTTCCAGCGATATATCCTCGCAGTGGCAAACGATTGTTTTCGCCAAAGTCCACCCCCGTGGCCGTCGTATCCGGCGCTATGGTGCCGTTTCAACCTTCGGGTTGGCCGCCGTGACACCGGCGCGAACGGCGTGATTTATTTTTTCTTTCCAGTCCAGTTTTCCGGCCGCTTCACCGGTTAAAAACACCCGGCACCCTCCTTCGTTGTCGACCACGTCCGTAGTGGGTAACAAAACACGAAGGTCGGGTTCCCCCGTTTCGCCGGTAAGAGAGAAGGCGAATCCGGCCTGTTGGGCGAGTTCGAATGACGGTTGTCCTGGAGACGCGATACACAACAGGTCACACGGCAGGCTGAACGCTCTGCCGTTGCGATCCTTGAAAACCGCGCGCGAAATCCAGTCGTCTCCCTCGGCCCGAATCAGCGTGGCGCCGGCTTCATATCGTGTGCCGGCGGGCAGCAGCGGAGCTTCATCGGAGCCCCGGCTGGATCCTTC
>CAYUDF010000001.1:9132-26948 GCA_964443465.1 uncultured bacterium | reverse complement strand
AGATTTCGTCGAGGGCGACAACAACATGAACGAGGAGTGGTGGGGCATCACCGCCAAGGGCCCCCCTGACATCAGCGGTCAGTATGAGGTCTATCCGCGCGCTGCGTATTACGCGCTGCGGCTGGCCTTCAAGCTGGATCCCTACGCACCCGACACCGACCTCGAAAAGATTCGCGCCCATTTCGGCAGCATCTACCCGGCCACTGCCGCGCTCGAGGCGCGGGGAAATACTGCGACACAGAAAACTGATATAACCAGCCGCGTCCGGGTGCGCGGGCTGCGTCTGGAGTTTGAAACATTTTATACCGACGGTGAGCGCATCAGCACACCCAATGAACCGACCTCCCTGGTGCCCACAGAGTACCCCGCGTATCTGGGCTTCGACCATATGGAGTCGGCCTACGTCGATGTTGAGGCGAAACCCACCGACGCCGTCACCGGCTGGATGTCGGTGAATATTCTGGGTAACGTGGCAGTCAACCCCATCGACGAGATCTTTTTCGAGAATCGCGGCCGCCTGGCATCGGTCATTGCGGAAAACGAAAACCTGACCCTGGGTGACATCGAGCGCGTGAAGATTTACCAGGCGGCGGTCAACTGGGACGACCGCTGGTTCACCCTAGATGCTTTTTATCGTACGGGCCACCTGCACTGGCAGTACGAAGGCGACTTTTTCGGCCTCTACCGCGACGCATTCTACGGTGAGAACATCGACATCTACAACGGTCAGGCGCCTGTAGGTCTGGAGATTGCGGGAAAGAAAGCGCTGAAGGGTCTGAAAATCGCGTACGGACCGGAGCTGTGGTGGGCGGCAAACCCCTCGGTGTTTGTGAAATACAACCGGCGCGTGTGGAAGTGGGACGTCACCGCCATCTACCAGGACGACTTCGCGGAGGCATCCCCGATAACTTCGAGTTCGTTCGCCATTCCGTTGCAGCCCACGCGCAAGCTGAGCCTGCAATTAAAGGGATCGCGCGGCAACATCAAGTATGAGTTGGGCGGTATATGGGCCGGCGAACCCTTTGTGGGCGAACCCTTCCAGATTGCGGAGAAAGACAGCAGCGGCGACTACCGGATTCTGCTGGACCACGTCAAGGACTCGGACACCTTCGGCGGCAAGGCCAGGGTGACGTACCAGAAAGGCCGGTGGAACTGGTATGCCCAGGGCGCGATTCAGGGAATCGTCGCCAACGGCGGTCCCACCGCCATCCCAACGTTTACCGGCTGGCGCCTGCGTGACAGCGGTATGGGCAACCAGTCAAACATCATCACCGGCATCGCCATGCAGGCAGGTGATTTCCAGATTTCTCCGAACTTTGTCTACCAGAAACCCATGGTGGGCCCGATCCCGGGCGACGTGCCGGCGCCCGGCCGCCCGCGAAACGTCCGCGACGACCCCTTTGCCGTTCTCGGCAACCGCGAGATGACCGGTGCAGAGTTGTTGATTTCGTACGACCCCACACCGGCAACGTGGATGTGGCAGTGGGACAACGACACCCGCGAGAACGCCGGGTTTGCTGCCGCGGCGGGATACGTATTCCGTCACCTGCCGACCACCCGGGACGTCACCATCTTCATCTCCGAGGAAGGCATCCCGTACCCCTTCCCGGGCGCCCCACCCGCAGACGACCTGTGGGAGGTGTGGGCACGTATCGCGTCGGCACCCCGCCACAACATCCGACTCATTGCAAACTTCTATATCGGCAACGCCCAGCCCAATGGCTACGATCCGAGCGGTGAGGACCAGACGCTCAACCGGACCATTACGCGCAAAGGCGCCCACGCCCGGCTGGCGTGGGGACAGCAGGTTTATGAAGCAGCGGCCAAGTTCGACGATTGGGGCCCTTACGACTATCACCGCGACTTCAATTTTACGTTCCCTGTGCAACTCATGGCCGACGTATCGCACACGCTGGGTACGCCGCGGTGGTTTGGATATCCGCAGACAAAAATTGGCATGCGCTGGACGTGGCGCTCGCTGAATGTGTACTCGCCGCGCTATTGTCCGGGGAAAACGCCGGACGCGCTGGGCGTCCTCGAGTGCGACCCCACGTTGCCAGGTGAAAACGGCATCGAGTGGGAGTTCCGCACCTACCTGCACTTCGCAATGTAGTAGGGGATTATCCGCCCGGAGGGCCGAACTCGTAGACGCGCACCCAGTCGACCCGCATCGTCTGGGGAAAGACGGTTTCGTCATCAGGCGGACCCACCCATCTGCCACCGACCGCCACATTGAGGAGGAAGAAAAAGGGTTGGTTGTACACCCAGCGCGCCCCTGCGGGCAGGTCGTCGAGTTTGACCCGGTGGTACTGCTTGTCGTCGACGAGCCACGTGATGCTGTCGGTATCCCACTCGATCGCGTACACGTGATACCGTTCGTTCAGAAAACCCGGGGACTGGTACTTACCCGAGATGGCGTTGGCTCCGAAGTGCCCGGGGCCGTGGATGCTGCCGACAAGTATGTTCGGCTCCTGACCGCGGTACTCCATGATGTCGATCTCACCGCAGTCGGGCCACGACACGTCCGGAAAACCGGCACCCAACATCCAGAAAGCCGGCCAGATCCCCTGCCCTATGGGAAGCAGTATCCTCGCCTCCAAACGACCGTACTGGTGGGAGAACAAGCCGCGTGTGTTGATCCGTCCCGAAGTGTAGTCGCTTCCCTCGTAGGATTCTTTTCTTGCGATGATACGGAGCTTGCCGTTGCCGTCGAGTGAGACGTTGGCGGGGCGGTCTGTGTCGTACTCCAGCTGGAGGTTTCCCCAGTCGGTGCCGATGTCGAAGCGCCACTTTTCCGCGTCGGGCAGCTGACCTTCGGGACCGTCAAACTCGTCCTGCCAGACGAGCCCCCACTCCCACGCCGCCTCCTCGCGGTCGCAACCCGTGCCCAGCGACACCACAACCAGTACAAACAGTACAAACAGTGAGAGGAGCGTAAGTATGCGACGGCGGACAGGAGGCATGGGTCCCTCTGCGCGTGCGATCAATTCCCGTCTCTGTAAAAGTAGATGTTGTCGACGATCAGCTGCACCGAGTCGCTGCGCAGTATGATCTGTGCCAGATGCTCGATCTCGGTGAGACCACCGGGCACCGTGAAATCGGTCAACGGGATATCGATGCCGAGCCATTGTCCGAATACCAGTTCCGGGGGTACAAACGCGATGACCTTTTCGCTGTCGTCGCTGGGCTCCGGGGGAGGATTGTAGATGCCGTCCGGGCCAAAGCTGACCAGGCCCAGGCCGAAGAACGTTCCTTCCGGCGCCCAGATGTCGATATGGATGTGTGTCATCGAGGTGGCGTTGAGGGTCTGCGAGGAGAAATCGATGACGGCGACGTCGAGCGCTGTCGGAATGTTGTACACCTTGACGTCGTCACCCGCAATTTTGAGGTCGGACACAGAAGCGGTGCTGAACTCGGGAGAGAAACTGTCAACGGGCCGATTGGTGTACGCGTTGCTGAAGATCGATATGACGTCCGCCGCGGGAACCGTCGGTCTGGGTGCAGCCTCCGTCGGCGGATCGAGCGCGCTTACGGTAAACCGTCCGGCCACGACGACCGTGTCGAGTTTCGCCGTAATGTCGGCGGTACCGCCGCCCACGATGCGGACCACTCCCACGTCCGGCACGGCAACATTCTCGTTGGAAGACGAGAACGTGAAGTAACCCGGTGAGTGCTGTACCGTCAGAGTGCGGGGAGCCGGTACGGTCACATCGAACGCGGTCACCGTCCCTTCGACATACAACCGCACCCCGGTGATTGCGCTGACGTCGTCCTGACGCATAATCGGCCTCGGGTTGGAAATGGCATCCACATTTACAAACTCGATCTCGTCGAACCAGATGTCGTACCCCTGACCGTTTTCGGGGCTCTCGGCGAAAGTGAACAGCCCACGCTCCGGGACCAGCTTTCCGGTGCGCGGGATCGGAAGGATGTAGCGCCGCCACGTCGTGGTCAGCGGAACGTCTGTGACGACACCTACGTATTTGGATGTCCCCGTATTGTCGTTTCCGTAGCCAACGACGTCGAGCGTAGCGTTTATACTGGCCTTCACCCAGAAAGCGAGGGCGTTATATTGCGAAAGGTCGCGAGGGACGTTGGCGGTGATGGCCCCCCCTGCATAAGTACCGGACGGATCGCCCGGGGGGGGCACGGTGATCTTTATGGACGACAGACCCTGGTACTTCACGTCGGTGTCGATATCAAGGGCGTCGAGCTTGGTCCCAAGGAATGCCGCATAGTCGATACCGATGAACGTATCGCTGAACACAACAGGATTGGTGTCATAGGGAGCGAGGTCAAGACCGGTGGTGTCGCGCTCGCAGCCGGCGACAACCAGCAGCGCCGCAACGGCGGTCAATAATAGGACGGTTGTGATACGGTTTTTCATGATAAGATCCAGGAGTTTCAACCTAATAGAAACGCTTGCTTTAGTCAAGTTTGTTCACAACGGCATGACTAGGTTATTCCTTGAATTGCCGCCTACGGTTTACAATGATGGATACTCTCGCCGAGGATCGGCGGGCGCGCCGCAGGGCACCAACGGGAGCAACTGTTCGAATGACAATACGATTAGGGAAGAACCACATACCGGAGACGTCGTTTGCCGTCGCCGGCGGCCTGACCGGGTGGCGCGGCCAAACCTACTATCAAATCCCTGGTTACGACCTGATGAACCCGTTCCTGATCAGCGTGGTCAGCCATTCGGATCTGTGGATGTACGTCTCGTCTCGAGGTGGCCTGACTGCAGGGCGACGGGACTCTTCGCATTCGCTATTCCCCTACGAGACCGTGGACAAACTGCACGTCTCGCAAACCCACACCGGTCCCGCCACTATGGTGCGCTGTGAGCAGGATGGGGACACCTGGGTGTGGGAGCCTTTCAGCATCGATGGGCGCATGCGTTACGACGTGGAACGCGTACTGTACAAACACACGCTGGGGTGCGAGATCTGGTTCGAGGAACACAACCTCACGCTCGGTCTTAAGTTTCGCTACGGGTGGCGCCCGAGCTCGTGTTTCGGTTGGGTACGGACATGCGAGATCGAGAACACCGCGGGACGCGGGCAGAGGGTTGAAGTGCTCGACGGTGTTCAGAACCTGCTACCCGCGGGCGTCAGTCAGTGGCTGCAGGATTCCGCGAGCTGTCTGGTGGACGCGTACAAAAAAGCCGAATGCGACCCGGCGTCCGGGTTGGCGCTTTACAGATTATCGTCCAACATTATCGACCGCGCAATCGCCAGCGAAGCGCTGAGCACCACCGTGGTCTGGCACAGCGGCTTCGACAACGCGGACACGTTACTCGATGCCGGGTGTCGAGAGGACTTCATTCTAGGTCGTCGCCTCTCGCGGGACACCCAATTCAACGGCCGGCGGGGCGCCTATCTGTTGAACGGCGTAATCGAACTGGGAACCGACGAGAATGAACGATGGCACATGGTACTTGACACGCCGGTGGATCACGTGGGCCTCTCACAAATCCGCCAAATGGACCTGGCCAACACGGGCGCGGCCATCGAAAACGACATCAGCGATGGCCGTGACACGCTTTGTCGTCTACTTGCCGGGTCCGACGCGTTGCAGCGCACTGGCGACGAGCTCGCCTCGGCCCACCACATCTCCAACGTGCTATATAATGTTGCCCGTGGCGGGGCCCCGCCCGACAACTATCAGGTGGAGCGGGACGACTTCGCCGACTTCTTCACAACCCGGAACCGGCCGGTTGCACTCCAGAATGCGGAATGGTTGCGCGATCTACCGGAATGGTTGCCGCACACTGAGTTGCTGAGCAGAGCCAACGCCGTCGGCGATGCGGACCTGCTTCGTCTTTGTTACGAGTATCTGCCGCTTGTTTTCTCGCGGCGGCATGGAGACCCGTCACGCCCGTGGAACCAGTTTGCGATCGTGATGGAAAACCCGGACGGCTCCACGTCGTATTCGTACCAGGGAAACTGGCGCGACATCTTCCAGAACTGGGAGGCGCTGGCGCGGAGCTACCCCGAGCTGCTCGAGCCGATGATCGCGAAATTCGTCAACGCATCCACGATGGACGGCTTCAACCCGTACCGTATCACACGCGACGGGATAGACTGGGAGATTGCCGACCCTGAGGACCCGTGGAGTTCGATCGGTTACTGGGGAGACCACCAGATCGTCTATCTACTCAAGTTACTCGAAGCATCGGTCGCGCACCACCCAGGCAGACTCAACGATTTGCTCGAGCGAGACTTGTTCAGCTACGCCGACGTCCCTTACGACATCAAAACTTACCCCGACGTCGTCGCCGACCCACAGAACACCATCGACTTCAACAAGTCGCGGCAACGGAAAACCGAGGCCCGCGTCGAGCAAATCGGTACGGACGGCCGATTGGTACACGAAGGCGGCGAGGTGCTCCTCGTCAACCTGGCCGAGAAACTGCTGGTACCTATCCTCTCCAAGCTTTCCAACCTCGTGCCCGGCGGCGGCATCTGGATGAACACGATGCGGCCGGAGTGGAACGACGCCAACAACGCGCTGGTGGGTAACGGCCTGTCGGTGGTCACCGCGTGCTACCTCTACCGGCACCTGGGCGTGTGCGCGGAGATTCTGGAGCGGGGGCCGGAGCGAGCGCGGCTGTCGGCGCCGGTCGCCCGCTGGCTCGACGCGGTCGGCGCGGCGATTGCCGCCCACGACGGCGCGAAAGACGACGATCGCACGAGGCGCACCTTCATGGACGACGTCGGCTACGCCTTCTCCAGGTACCGCGGAGTTTATACAGAAGGAATGGGAAAAAGCAAGGACGTGGAGAAAACCCGCGTGTTGGCCGTGCTACGCGACGCCCGCGAGCTGATCGCAGAGACTATCCGGGCGAATCGACGCGACGACGGTTTGTATCACGCTTACAATATCTTGCACCTCGCGGACGAAATTGCGTCGATTGAACGCCTCCCACTGATGCTGGAGGGGCAGGTGGCGGCGCTGAACAGCGGGCTGCTCGCTCCCTCAGAGGCAGTGTCTATGCTGCAGGCGCTCCGCGTGAGCAAACTATACCGCGAAGACCAGCACTCCTACCTGCTCTACCCGGTGAAGGAACTCCCCGGCTTCGCCGACAAGAATCGCGTGCCGGATTCCATACTCGCCGACGCGCCGAGACTAAAGCAGAAATTCGACGACGGCGATCACTCCGTGCTGGCGCGCGAGACCACGGGACAACTGAGATTCCAGGCCGGCCTGCATAACGCGGATGCGCTGAGGGAGCGGCTCATGGGATTCCCTGAAACGGAAGTTGCGGCGGTGCTCGCCGCGTACGAGGACGTGTTCAACCACAAGGCGTTCACCGGGCGGTCGGGAACGATGTACGGCTACGAGGGCATCGGTTGTATCTACTGGCACATGGTGGCAAAGCTGCTCCTGGCCGCGCAGGCGGTCTTCGAGAACGCGCATGACGCCGGCGCGGCCGTCGAGGCGTTTCGCAAACACTACTACGACATTCGTTCCGGCCTGGGATTCATGAAGACGCCGGACGAGTTCGGCGCGTTGCCGCTGGACCCATATTCGCACACACCGGGTTTCGCGGGCGCCAAGCAACCGGGAATGACGGGTCAGGTGAAGGAAGAGATTCTGGCGCGGTGGGGCGAGCTGGGTGTCTACGTGGAAAACGGGGTCATCACCTTCAACCCGGTCCTGCTTCGCGACGACGAGTACCTCGCCGACGACGCGCTGTTCAATTATATAGACGCCGGAGGAAAGGACCAGTCACTCGAACTCGCCGCCGGCTCTCTCGTGTTTACGTATTGCCAGATACCCGTTGTGTACACCCGCGGGGGCGACGCGTCGATTGCGGTGCGCTATACAGACGGCCGGGACGAACTTTTCGCCGGTAATTCGCTGCCCGCAGAGGTGTCGGCACTTGTATTCGCCCGTTGCTCCGCCGTGGAGCGCATCGACGTACACATACCTGCATAACGGCGCGCGCTGACAGCACCGGCCCCCTACGCGGGTGCTGCACCCGCTTCGCCTCTTCGGCGCTCGAGTTCCTGACGGACTTCGCGTGCACGCTCCTCCGTAATCGGATACACTGCCACTGCCCAGATTGCGATGGCAGAAGAGACAATGGGAACAACAACATCGAAAAAACGCATGAGTAATATCGTACGATCTGTTTGATTCCCTTCCAGCTCGACGTCGAAACCGGTCGCGTTCAGCAAATGCCCACCACCCAGCAATGCCGCGGACATACCCAGCTTCACCACCCACCAGAATATGGAACCGAACATACCTTCGCGGCGCTGGTGCGTTTTGAGTTCGTCCACGTCCACGACATCGGCGACCATCGACGGCATCAACGTAAACAATCCTCCGAGACCGAACGCGAGCAGTGGTGCCGGCAGGACGACCAGAATCGGAATGTCCGGGTTGTAGCAAACCCACTTAAGGGCGTAACCAATCATTGAGAGTCCGGTCGACACGAAGAATGCACGACGTTTGCCAATTCTTGTTCCCAGCCACGTTACGAAAATGATCACCAAAAATGTGGAAACCGCACCCACTGAGCCGGCATAGCCGGCATACTCGGCGCCCAGGTTCTGGTCACCGCCCGCCACGTAGTAGATGATCACGTAGAACTGGAATGACGAGATCAGGATGAACCCGTTAAACACGAGGAACGTGGCCAGGCAGAGCTTCATGAACGGCCCGGACGAGAGCGTGATCCCAAAGCCCTTGAAAAAGCTGACCATGTTGCGAACGAGAGCGCCACTCGTAGATTCGCGCAAACTCTCGTCCTTCTCGGTATCGGCGACGGCCTTGAGTCGTTCGCGCAACAGTATCGCCGGTAGGACACCGAAACCGATCACAACAACGGCAATCACAATCGCGAGCCCCGCGGCCCCATCGATCTGGTTCTTGAAGAAGCCTTTGTAAGTCATGATCCACAGAAACCACGGTGATACCACATAGGCCAGCTGACCGATGAAGTTCTGCACCCCCATCAGGCGCGTCCGCTCGTGGTAGTCGGGTGTGAGCTCGTACCCCAGCGCCACCCACGGCGTCGCGAACACGGTGTATCCCATGTAAAACAAAACGGATCCGATGAGGAAGTAAGTGAAATAGAAGGTTTCGCTGCGCTCTTCGGGCAGTTGCCACAGAAGTGCAAACAAAACACCGGCAGCAATTGCTCCCCAGAAGATGTATGGCCGTCTCCGACCCCACCGGGTTCTGGTTCGGTCGGAAATGAAACCCATCATGGGGTCGGTCAACGCATCGGTCAGCCGCGGCAGCGCTCCCAGTAGCCCGACCAGGGCCGGATTCATTCCCAATCCCAGATTGAGAACAATCATCATTCCACCGCTGGCCGCTGCCAGCAGGTTGTTTACGAAGGCGCCGACACCGTACGCAAGTTTGTGTTTAAACGGGATGCGGTCCTCGGGTGCGGTTGTGTAGTGCGGCGCCTGACTCATACTGCCTCCAGGTGGTCTCGGAATCCGTGGAGCCGCAGGTTCCAGATCATGGCGGCGCCAGTAAGATATTGGGATACATGATAGTACACCACCCGAACGACTCCGCTCAAGCGGAACCGCCGGTGCCTGCGCCCTCCGCCTCTCCAGCACAACTCGTCACTGTCCGGATTGACGCCGTGTAAAATTTATGCTACAATGATCCGGCTAGCAAGCAATGTGAAGAAAGCCCATGTCCGACGGGCCGTGACGTTGTGTTTTGCGGACGATTCCGGTTCCGATCCTTTCTTTGCTTTTACTTCATTAACCACATCACAGGGGGTCTGTTTTATGAATAGACTGAAATTAGTTCTCAGCGTAGCGCTTCCGCTGCTTCTTCTCGTTGTTGTCAGCCCGGCTTCGGCCAACGTGCTGACCAATCCCGGTTTCGAGTCGCCGACCACGCCTGTAGCACCACCCGAGTATTACGGCGCCGGTGATGGCTGGACGTCATTTGGCGGCGGAATTTTCACAATCAGTTCCGCAGTCGGTGTTCCGCCGAATTCGGGAAATCAACTCCTCAAAATGTTCGGTGGTTGTTGCAGCGGCGCCTGGCAGCAGTTTGCGTGCACCCCCGGCGAAACCTGGAACGGCGGCGTCTGGATGAGAAACGACAGTTTCGATCTGATGGCCGGCGGTCAGACCGGAGCCGTGAATATCGAGTGGATTCAGGCGGATGGCAACACGCAGTCCACCATTATTCCGTTCATCAGCAACGGAACGTTCACCGCGGCCACCGCGCCCGTCGACGTATGGACACTGCAACCGATTACCGGAATTGCTCCGGCCGATGCCGCGTTTGCGCGGCTGGTCGTGATCACCGGTGATTTTGACTCCGATAACGGCGGTCCTGGCGGAGCGCCGTTCTTCGACGACGCGTTCTTCGAGATTACCGGTCCGGTCCCCGTCGAAGAGACGACCTGGGGCCAGATCAAGGGACTGTTTCGCTAGTCGAAAAAATTCTAGTGGGATCTCAATAGAGGACCCGCCTGGCATCATTATGAACAACGCCACCTCCCTTTTGGGGGTGGCGTTGTTCATGTTGCGATCATCGGTTATTTCTGTGTATTGATCCATCGCATGCAGAAGGCTCAACCCGAACGTCCCGCGACCGGTGTACAGGTGCTAACGAATCAGCACCAGCTTGCTGTGCGCAACCGCTCGTCCCGCCGACAGGCGCACGAAGTAAATCCCACTGCTTACCGCGTAGCCGCGTTCGTTGCGCCCGTCCCACCTGATTTCATGCGGCCCGGCGGATAGCATACCGTCACCGGCCAGGAGGCGGCGAACAAGGCGCCCCCGCACATCGTAGATGTTCAGTTGCGCAAAGCCACCCGTGGCCATCTCGATATTTACTACTGCCTGTGAGTTGAAGGGGTTGGGTGTGATGCCAAGCAGGCGCGCCGCCGGGGGTCTCACCGGTCCGTCGTCGACGCCGGACGGCAGTGCCGTGCTGAGTACAAGTGCAACGGCGTTGACCACCAAGGCTTCTGCTTGATTCTGGTTGGTCACCGCCGACAGGGCGAACGGAAAGTAGACCACTTGAGCGGCGGGATCGACAGTGTTGTCGTCGTAGACACTCGCGCCAGCCGTCCCACCACGGTTGGCGTTCTCCAGTACCAGGTCTACGCCCGCGAGCGGCACGATGGCGTCCTGATCACCTTCCGTACTGTATGAGATGACCACCGGCGGCGACACCATTACAGGCTGGTTGAGTAGCGCGTGCGAGACCATCCCCGCTGCGACCGTCAGCGGTCCGGACGCGTCACCCAGCCAGGACGAGACGTGCAAAACATTGGCACCGAAGCTGCCGTAGCCCGGGTAGATCAGCGCTGTGTAACCGGTCTCGCCGCCCTCGATGAGCAGGCGGCCGCCACCGCCCACCCAGGTCTCGATCAGTGACCGTACGGAGCCTTTGTCCAGCGGCGAGACGTTGTCGCCCGACAGTGACACCACCACTTCCCTGTCGTCGAAGTCGCTCGCGAGGATCGCGTTCATAGACTTCACCGTGGTTGCGTAGCCGGCGTTGTTCAGCCACCCGGCCACTGTGGCGCTTTCGCCCGAGGCGTCATCGATCACCAGTACTCGTCCGGCGCTGCCGATGATCTCGAACGCGTACGGCCCGGACGGCGTTTGGTTTCCCGCCAGCGATGCGTCCGTGGCCGTTATGGTATAGACGATCACGTCGCCCACCGACAGACCACCCGCGTCGAAGGGAAAGTTGCGCGCGTACACGTGACCCGGTCCAGGGAGAAGCGAGTGCGGGCCATTGGCGGGGCCGGCGTTGACGTTGAACGTTATCGTAATCGCGGCGATGCCGAGGTTGTCGGTAACAGCTGTAATGACGGCGGGCGGCCACGTCGACAACGGCTGCGCGCCAAGCGGTGAGTGAACAACCTCGGGCGGCATGGTGTCCTGCCACACGGCGAAAGAAAAGACGTCGCCGGGTGCGGTCAGGGGCAGCCACGCGGTGAGTCCCTGTGTGTCGGAAGCCTCGAAGTAGTAGTCGATACTCGATCCCGTCGGCTGGCCGGGGATGTCAGCGGTGTAGTCGTCTCCCCCGACAGCGCTCATCGTCACAGGCTGCCACGCACCACCGTCGACTCGGTAGTAGAGCGTTGCGGGTTGCACAACCAGGGGAAACTGATCAGTGAGTACGGCGTCGATCGTGTACGGACCGACGGTATCCTCGGTATCCGGCAACGGTGCGTGCGCGAAGTTCGGTCCCCAGTAAAAAACTGCTTCCAGTGCGTCGACAAGGCCCCATCCGTAATTGTTGTCGGGGTTGTCGTGACGACTGGCGGTTTCACGAAGCGCCTCGCGAATCTTAATCGGGCCCAGAAACGGGGCGCGTTCGAGGATCAGCGCCGCCACACCGGCCACGAACGGTCCGCTGAACGAGGTGCCGCCATTGGTGGTGTAGGCAAAGTCATCGTTCGGATCTACGACGGGGACCTGAAAGCCCTGCGCGACCACATCGGGTTTGGTGCGTCCATCATAAGTGGGCCCCGACGATGAATGCGCCGCGATGATACCATTGACGTCGGTGGAACCGACGGCTACCACGCTGTCCCCGTCGGCCGGGGCAATGATCACGTCGAAGCCGGTCCCGCCCTGGTTGCCGGCACCGTTGACTACGAGCAGGCCGCGCGCCGCCGCCATGTCGGCAGCAACGGTGGACGCGGCTGTGTTGCCGTCGAAGTCGCTGGCCGTGTGAAACGTCACGTACCCCAGGCTACTCGATACGAGATCCGCGCCCTGCAACTCCACCCACTCCAGTCCCGCCACCCACCAGTCCTCTTCGATGGGACTCGAAAGCGATATGTCCTCGGCTCGCACCAGGATCACCGAAGCGTTGTAGGCGGGGCCCACCAGGTCCCCCGGGGCAAACCCAATCGCAGTCGAGATCACTTGCGTTCCGTGCGCGTGGGCATTGACGGGATCGCCCGGTTCGTAGTCGACTACTGAATCGGCACCGGCAAAGTCGTATTGCGCGAGCACGGGCACGTGGTCGAGTGCTTCGTGCGTCATACGAAATCCTGTGTCGAGCATGCCGAGCCTGACACCAGCGCCGGTGAAGCCGAGTTCGTGCACGGGCGGAACATTGATCAGTTCGAGACTTGCGAGGCTCGCGCCGTAGTCCAGCGTCCATTGGCCCGGCGACGGCGGCGTTGCGTCCGCCGCTGGGTGTGATGTTTTCCGTGCGGATACCGGCTCGATGGGTTGGGTTCTCCACACCACGGTCACACGCCGCACCTGTGGCAGTGCGGCAAGTGCGCGTACCTGTGCGTCGGTAGCGTTGTAGCTGGCGGCGTTGAGCCATCGGCTTTGCTGGCGTAACTCCGCGCCTGTGGCTGCCGCCGCGGCCGTGTGACCTGGATCTATCGGGAGGTCTCCGACATCGACGAGAGGCTCTCCCGGAAGCGCGACCTTGCTCCGACGGCGAGCCGCGTCCTGCGACAGTCCCGCTTCTGCGCGCGCCAGCGCGGTCTCGCGCCGCGCCGGCGTCAACTCGCGTGCGTTGAAGTACACCCATACGGCGATCCGTCCGTCCGTCGAACGCAGCGGATGATCCGGAGCCCGTAAAACAACCTCAAGTGCGGGCCCAATCGAACGACGCGAGGCGGAGAGGATCGTCCCGGGGTGGATGGCGGCGAGGGCGAGCAGGACGCCGAGCATTGCGAGGCCAATGGGCAGGCCAACGCGGATGTCTCCCACGCGCATTGTTGGTCCTCCTTGTACGCTGTCCCGATTATTATAATTGCAACTCAGGCACCCGCAGGACTGGATGTAAAGCACCAGGTTCCGGAATGAAAACTCAAACCTTTCTCATCAGATAGATCGTCCGCTTTGAATCCGCCATGTCCCGTTTTTCGCGGATCTCGAAATATCTTCCGAATTCCGTGACGAACGTTTCCTCGTTGTAGTCTGGAAATATATCTTCTCGCGATGCGAGCAGTCGTTGGACTTGCGAATCATCCTTGGGAACAAACTCAACAATCAGCCAATTGCTTATGCCAGCGAAGAACGCCGCGATTTTTCCCAGTGGAACGTTGTTTGAAATAGCGAGATGATGAATCAGCGCGAGGGCAAACACCATGTCAACCGGGCCTCGCTCCACAAACGACATTCTCTCCCTGTTCTCCCACCCAATCGCCGGACTTGGATTTGTCAGGTCGAGAAGCAGCGGCAGTATATTCGATTCGCCTCGCTGACGGCACTCGCGGTAATCTGACTCCACCGCGGAAGGGTCGATATCGTACGCCGTGGTCGGTATACCGTTGTCGCTGGCCAGGCGGCTGAACACGCCGGTATTGGCTCCGATATCCCACACTTCGGCTGGTTTTACCTTGTCCAGCATCTCTGACAGAAATCGTTTCTTCTCGTCGAACGCGGCGGACGAATAATTTGTGTCCTCGTAGTAGTCGGCCCACTCCGTGCCACTCGGGTTCCACTTCAACTTGTTGATCGTCGTCTCGAGGTTGTCGACGATACCCAACAAACCCAATCGACTCACTTTTCTCCTACGCCCGGCGGTATCGATTGTCTTGTCCGCGTAGCGTCGCTGACTTTTTGCGTGGAGATGAACGTGAGACAACAATCCGAACTTGAAGCGGCTGCGAAACGGCAACAGCGAACTCGCCAGGTCCAGCGGAATTCCGTCGATATAGAGACGCGCCAGCTGACCAAATCGAATGTCCTTGTGACCCATCAATGCCAGCGGTGCCAGAAAATGCTGGCAGAACTGCCGATAGGCAACCCACGGTTCCCCTTCCCGGTATTTTTCGAACGAAAGCGTGTCGATCAATACCGGTTTGCCGCCGTCGAATTGAATGTTATAGGCGTTGGCGTCCTTGAGACTCATCCCGAATTCGAGTGCGATCTTTTGAATCTGGATGGTGACGAGTGCCGCGTCCTTCAGTTGACTGAAGCACCATTCGTATGGATAGGAGATGTGGCGGATGACGTCTGGCTGGATGACTTTGTAAGCGTCGTCGGTTTTCCGCAGGGAAAGATCCACCTCCTCATGATGAATCAAAAGTCCGGAATCTACCAGCTTCCGGAACAGGCCTGATTCCATGAGCAGATCGTAGTGCTCCCGGTAGCGTTGGTTTATCTGACGTAATAACGTGTTGTTATCGATATAGAGAAACCCGCTGGGGTCCCTGAAGGAACCCGGAAGGACAGCATCAGTCATCATTTTTTCGGCTCGTTCCCACAATCGAATAGAAAACTGCCTTTATTTTCACCCAGAACAGTTTGACCACGAACAAAGCCGCCGCGACACCGGCCAGCACCATTTGCAGCACGTAACTTCCCGTTCCCGGATCGAGATACGCATGTGCGTCTGCGGTGAACAGACAGACAGACAACATAAATACAAAAATACCGAGCTTGATCTTCACGCTTCGAATCCTCCAAATCACCTTATTTCCAATCGTTCCAGCCGCCTTTTTCCATCGGGGTCCTGCCCGATCACAAACACACCCAACTCGTTATTGCCCTCGAGTAGCGTCGATTCCGGTATCAGACACTCGAATTGCTCTATACGACCATTCTTTTCCAACACGTAGCTGCGGGTAACAGCCGCGATTACACCGTTCAGCGATATCGCGAGCGGCCATTCATTATGCGGCATCTTCATGTCGACGACCTCTCCCGCAACAATGACCGGCGCACGGAAACTGTTCGGACGCACGTTTACTAGAGCCCTCGCGTTGGGAACACGGACTCGCATACCGGATACGTTGACAGTTGTCACTTCTTGCAGTTTCTTACCGACCAGATCCCCGTGGGGACCGTTGCGAAACAGCGCCCATGGGTCCTTCCCCGTGCCGAATTGGTCTAGCTTGCGGTCGAGCGCATCATACTTTTCTTCAAATCGGGGATCGTAATACCTTACACCCAGTTTGCCCATGTATGCTGATTTTTTTGGCCTCCTGGTAGTGGACTGATCCAGTATGGACATGCCGTCAAGGGCCCAATTCGGTTCCACGCCCAGATAATCCACGATCGTGGCTACCACGTCCACTGACTCAATATTCCTGTCGTCGACGATCCCCTTTTTCTGGTTGGGCAATTTGATAAAAAGTGGAACTGGCAATACTTCACCGCAGGTATCTTCCGTCAAATCCCGGCGAAATTCGCCCGGCTCATAATTCACGCCGTGGTCGCTTGTCAGGATGATCAGTGCCTGGTCGTAAAGTCCACTGTTTTTCATTTTTCTGATTAATTCACCGACAAGGGTATCGACAAACTGGACCTGGAGTACGTAGCGCTGATACGCCAGCCCCGTACGCATGGTGTCATTGACCCACTTCCTGTGTTCATTAACATTCAGCCGGAATTTCGATGCATCATATTTGCCCGCTGAGGGGAGGTAGGTATGTGGTCGGTGCGGCAACAGGCAGTGATAGAAGTTAAATGACGGTCGGGGCTGCGTGGCGATCGACGCGACGAACTGGCGGAAGTCCTCCCGCTTTTTCGGCTTGTTCATGCCGACCTTCAGTTTACCCCTCCAGTCCTCCATAGTGCTGCCCATGGACTCACGGCGGGAGAATAATTCGTTTTCGTAATCGGACTCGTCTTCTTGATCGAGAAATCCGGTCCAGTTCCGCGACACCGATGGCAACCTTTTGGAAAACCCGCTGGGAGATATCACGTGAACGTAGACCAGCCCCACATCTTTCAGAAAAGAATTATACGATATGTCTTCCGGCTGCTCCTTCTTACTATCCGGACACAATTCAGTGAGCGGCTCATTGATGTTGTACGCGTAATGTTCGTGCAGCAACGTAAACAGATTCCGAGGGTAGTTCTTTAAAACCGGCAACATTTCCCGATCCCCCGGGGGGAATACGCCCGTCAGAAGTGCCGGCACAGCGAAGCGGGTAACCGGTGCATTTGTCGTCGCATTGCGGCACCAATAGGCATCCCTGGCAAATGCCGCGAAGTTGGGAAACCGATCGACGTCAACATTGTGATTCTCGTCCATCAGCGAAACGGAAGTAAACTCATCAAATATAATGTAAACGATCGGCGGTGTTGACCTTATAGCCACGCCTTCCGCCGCCTGTCCCTTTCCGGGGAAAAGCACGTTCGCGACCGATCCGGTGAACAGAAAAATAGCAGGAAAAACCAATATGACGGGTGTGAGATACGTGAAGATCGTCCGCACCGATCGTATCCGATAGTATCCGTATGTGAGCAGTCCGCTCGCGAGAAGGGCGAATACGAACACCAAGGACCCGGGTATCACTTTCTTGAGAACAGGTAAAAAAATCAGTGTCGAGAATATGAATACGAGTACCAGTTGGATTCTCAGGCGCCAGGCTTCGCTGATAATGCCGACAATAAACTGCACCACTACAAACGCGAGCGGGATGCCGAAACTGATCAACACGACGAACAGTAATAGCTGCGCCGGCTGCACATCGTGCGCGACAAGAAATGTGGGGTATTGACCAATCAGGTCGTACAGGGGCTGCGCCAGGGCAAAAGCGACCAACACAAAAATATGGAGGTAAAATATATAGGTTTTTGTGTCTTTCATTACTCGGAGAGAGGCCCCGTTCGTTTCGGTAACCGAAACTACAGATTTTATCAAATCACTGGAGGATTCACAAGGCCGCATCCAAAACTAACTACTGCATTTACCCCATCGCACCCAATCAAATCTATTTTTCTGTTTGCGATACTATAATTCTCAGGCCGTGTAACCATTACGGTTCTTGTGATATCAGGCTGTGGAACAATCGTGATCGGATTACAAGACTACGGTCTTGCGTTTGAACGCAAACCCCAGGTCGCTCAACTCATTCAGTATCGGCTTGTACATTTCGG
>CAYUDF010000001.1:0-9032 GCA_964443465.1 uncultured bacterium | reverse complement strand
TTGAACGCAAACCCCAGGTCGCTCAACTCATTCAGTATCGGCTTGTACATTTCGGGTGTCGTCGGTGTTTTGACGCCACTTCCACCAATCTTTCCCTCAAGGATCAGCCTGGCAGCTATGGCTGTCGGCAAGGCGACCGCACCCGCCATCGCCGTATCTCCACCCGGTGTGCCTTCGACCAGCATACTGGAGATTCTCTTTTCGGTTCTGTCCGAAAACTCTGCTGTGATTTCATTATGGACGATAATCATATCCTTTTCATCCGGTCCATAGGCCATCTTCTTGAGCATGGCGTCAACCAACACTTCGGAGTTAGTACCTCGCTTCAAAGTGATCTGCTCATCGGCGAATAACCCCAACCAATCCAATCTTTCTATGATGTCGTCGTTCGCAGGTATCCCCATGGCATGTGCAACATCGACTCTGATGTTATCGGAAGACTCAACACCAACAACACGCGCCATAAACTGAGCGTAAGTTGTATTCTCCAGCTCTGCGACGTTTGCATTTTCTATCAGTTTTATCTTCAGGAAGGCAATGATCGTGTTGGACCACCCGAGGAATCTTAACAAACCCTTGTAGATAGAAATGTCACCGTCCAAATCGAAAATAGACAGATACCTGGTGCTGTCGGCGCTGGGGTATGTCTCAAATGCGCCGATTCCATCAACGTCGACTATCCGGCGATGTTCGAACTTCGCGTCGGCATCAATCGGCTTGCCCTTGACGAGGTATCTTGCCGGCGACACCGCGGATCGCATCAGGCCCAACGGATCCCATGAAAATTTGTATCCAAAAGGATTGCGATTATCTTCAAAGGACGGCAGCCCGGCGCCGTAGGATACGATCTCGGTAATCTTGCCGTTATTGGCTTTTATTTCGTCGACAACCTGCATCAAGCCCATGTTGTCAATTCCGGGATCTTCACCGAGTTCGGTGAGAATGAGGACGCCCTGCTTTGTTGCCTCATCTTCAAGAGATTCAATCTCCGGGTGCTTGAAGTCGGTCGTTATCATTGTCTTCTTGTGTTTCAAGCACAGGCTTGCGACATCCATATGGCACGAGCGCGGGATCATGACAATAACAATGTCCGTTGCCCTTACCATTTCGTCCAATGCGCCTAGATCATCACTCAACCAACTCACCGCCGTACCCAATGGGCGTCCAGCGATCACTGCTTCTGCTTTGGAAACAGTACGTGTGGCCATCACGACTTCGTATCGACATTTATCTATAAAGTAATCGACCATCGGCTTGATGGTATAACCCGCGCCCAGAATCAACACTTTCTTCATGTTCTATCCGTCCCCTTTGAGAGTGTAACGTCTCTTGTGGCTGCCAAATGATCCGTCCGCCCTGCCGCCATTGTAATTGCGAGATCGTGACTATATCACACCGGTGGAGCGTATCTTGCACCGTTTCCGGTCATGCACCAGACAAACGACACAAGACCACGCCAACTAATGGGTTGGCTATCATATCCAGCACCATTTTATTTGCGCTTCCTATGAAGCTCCTGCACTACTCTTTGCCACCGATGTGGCGCAGCGCTTCCTCATCGTCGTGGATCATATCGAACTTGATGTAACCGATGTTATCCGTCAGCACTTCGACTTTCCGAACATTGTAGTCATCCTGGCGCAGTTCCTCCACGGAGCTATTCACGGGGTCCGAAGACTGCTGAACCATTGGGTTCTGGGCCTCCACCCAGACATGCCGGTCGTTCGAGACATCGAGCACGGTATCGCTCCTGGAAAGTCTGCACTGTATCGCCACTGCCTGAGTTGAACGCGTCAAAGTACGCAGCGGCGCAGCGACCTGCTGCGGTACCTGGTAACTCGATGCTCTCGACAGTACGGCTTGCGCAACCGCTCCCCGTCAGGCAAGCGGCACAAACTAGAACGGCAATCGCCACTTTGATAGAATTGAATAACCGGTTACTCCCCATATCGTGTACTCCTTCGCGCATTAATCTCTTGTCCTTGTGGAGGCAAGATACTGCTCGAAACGCCGCACGGAATCCTCTTGATCCGCCGTTTCGATCGAGCCGGGCCGCAGCCGGCGCACGCTGATAATCGCCTCGTCCGCCGAAGCGCCTTCGGCGACCAGGTATACCGCCGACATCGTGCCCGAACGTCCAAGGCCCGCTGTGCAGTGGACGCCGACCGGCTTGCCGGCAGCCACAGAATCCTCGACCACCGCAACGAAAGCGATCATCTGCTCGAGGGTGGGAGCTGTAAAATCCTGCACAGGTATGTGCCTTTGATCGATCCCTCGTGACGCCAATACCGCGCGATCGGGCGGTTCCTCGGTCAGGGACACCAGAACCCGGATTCCCTCTCGCTCCAGGATTGCTGCGTCCTGGGCCAGGGGACGATCCCGCCCCGGGACCGGCATGGCCGCCAGTTTCCCTGGAACGACCCAGGAAAAGCCCCGCATGGGTTGGACGGGAACCTGATCGGCAAGCGAGTCCGTTTGTAGTACGTAACTCCCCGTCCCCGAATCGAAATCCGCATGGACGTTCGCGACGAGCAGACAAACAGACAATAAGAGGACAAAAATACAGAATTGAATCTTCACGCTTCGAACCCTCCGATTCACCTTAATCCTAAACGCTCCAACCGCCTTTTTCCAAGGCTGTCCTTCCCGATTACGTACACATCCACCGTGTTGTCTCCGTCCCGTAGCGCCGATTCCGGTATCAAGCACGCGAAATGCTCGACACGGCCGCGAGTTGGTTGTTTATCCACGTAGCTGCTTGTAACAGACACAATAACGCCGTTTAACGAGATCGCAAGCGGCCGCTTATTCTTACGTTGATGCGTATCGATTACCTCTCCCGAAACCACAACCGGGATGACGGGACTGCTCACGCTCACATTCTGCAGAGCTTCCGCGTCGGTGATTCGAACCCATTTTCCGAATGCCATGGTAGACGGTATTTCTTCCGTGGTTTTCCCGACCAGATCCCCGTGGGGACCGATGCGAAACAGCGCCGTCGGATCCTTACCGGTGCCGCCACGAACAAGAGTGCGGGCAAGCGCACTATACTTTTCCTCGAATTGGGCGTCGTAGTAGGTAATACCCAGCTCGCCCCTGTACACCGACTTCCGCGAGCGTCTGGGAGTGGACGGATCCAGAATGGTCGTGCCGTCAAGGGTCCAGTTCGGCTTCACATCCAGCACATCCGCAATCGTGGGCACCACATCCACAGATTCTATATTCCGGTCGTCGACAACTCCCGCTTTCTGGTGAGGCAATTTAATAAAAAGTGGTACCGGCAGAATTTCATCGTAATTGTCCTCTGACAGGATCCGGCGGTATTCACCCGGCTCATGATTCACACCGTGGTCACTTGTCAGAATGATCAGTGACGGATCGTAAAGGCCGCTGTTTTTCAGCGCCTCTATCAATTCACCAACAAGGGTATCGACGAACTGCAGCTGGAATATATACCGCTGGTACGCAATCCCCGTGAGCATGGGATCATCGAACCAGATCGTTTCATCATCATGGGCCAGCTGGAATTTCCTCGCGTTATATTTTCGGGTTGACGGCAGATAAGAATGCGGGCGGTGCGGCAGCGGACAGTGGTAAAAGTTAAACGACGGCCGGGGCTGCTCTGCGATCGATGCGATAAATTCACGGAAATCCTCCCTCTTTTTCGGCTTGTACATGACGCTCTTCAGCTTGCTGTCCCAGACCATGGTGGTGGTGTCCGCGGATTCAGACCGGGAAACCTGGTCGTAGAGAAACCCGGCCCAATCGTGTGATACCGAAGGGAGCCTTTCGGATACACCGTCGGGAGATATAACATGGGCGTAGACCAGACCCACGTCTTTGAGAAAAGATCCGAACGATATGTCTTCCGATTGTTCCTTAAAACGATCCGGGCACAATTCGGTGATCGGCTCAATGATATTGTAGGCGTAATGTTCGTGCAGTAACGTAAACAGACTCCCGGGATAGTTTTTTTGAATCGGCAACAGTTCCCGGTCCCCAGCTGGGAAGGCACCTGTGAGCAGTGCCGGCACGGCGTACTGGGTAGACGACCCGTTCGTCGTCGCATTGCGGCACCAATGGGCATCCCTGGCGAACGCCGCGATGTTGGGAAACCGGTCGGCATCAATATTGCGGTTTTCGTCCATCAGCGAAACTGATGAAAACTCATCAAAAATGATGTAAACGATCGGTGGTGTTGATCCCATGGTCACTCCCTCGGTTACCCGTTCATTTCCGGGTAACAATACGTTCGCGACCGGTCCGGAGAACAGGAACAGAGCAGGAAAAATCAACACGGCGGGTGTGAGAATCGTGAAGACCGTTCGCACCGAGCGTATCCGGAAGTATCCATACGTGAGCAGTCCGCCCGTGATTACGGCAAATACAACCAGAAACGGCCCCGAAGTCACCTTTTTAATAATCGGTAAAAAAATCAATATCGAGAACACAAAGACGAGGACCCGGTGGATTCCCAGACGCCCGGAACGGCTGAAAACACCAACCATAGACTGCATCACGACGAGAGCGAGCGGGATAACAAAGCTGATCAATCCAGCGAACAGAATCAGTTGCAAGGGCCGCACATCGTGCGCGACGATAAACGTGGGATATTGACTAATCAGATCGTACAGGGGCTGCGCCAGGGCAAGTCCGACCAATAAAAAAATATGGAGGTAGTATATATGTGCTTTGGTGTCATTCATTTGTCGGAGAGCGATCGTGTTTATTCCGGCGACCGGGAACTCTAATTATAACAGATTTACCACTTACGATGTGGAACGATCCCAGGGGATCAGATCAGTTTCCTGGCGAACCCGGTAGGCGCAAGTCGCCTACCGTAACCGTTTTTCGTTTGAGTTTCAGGGCGAATTCGGTCACGATCACGCGATGACTCGACCTACCCGCATGCGGCCGCAGTTCGAGATCCCCGTCGGTGAACGTGGCCCGCTCGTGTTTACCCGGCTCCGGGAGCAGTTGGACACTCCGGACGCCGAACTCTACGGTCAGGTTCGCAGGAACTTCGCTTTCGTGCGCTTTCCCGAGGAACGGCGGTCTCTGCTTTCCCCGCACCTCGAGCTCGAGCTCCGCGAGAGCGAAGCGGGTACCGTGCTGCACGGCCGCTTCTCGCCCCGGCCCAACGTCTGGACCGGATTCATGAGCCTGTTTTTTCTCCTGGGAATGCTGGGGTTATGCGGGCTGATCTACGGTCTCGCCCAGCTCATGTTGGAGGGCCCGATCTGGATGATGTGGTCGGCTCCGGTCAGCGTCGCGCTGATCGCCTTCATCTACGGTGCAGCCTTCATTGGTCAGGGCCTCACCAATGAAGAGATGTTCGAGCTTCGGGCTTTCGTCGAGTACACAGTACGAGAGGTCTGCAGCAACGAGTGATCAGCGGGCTCCAGTTTCCACCCCAATGAAACCGGCTCCCCGTTCGTAACCCACTTCCTAAACTGTCTCTGTTTTCTGGAATACCCGGAAGCACTCTTCTACTGAGACTCCCCCCTCATCCGCCAGCAGTTTCAAGTACCTCGATGCAGTCTGGCGCTTGGCGGTTTCACGAATTTGTCGACACATTTCCGGCATATGTCGATACCGTCGACACGTCAACAAAATATGCGGTGAAGTTAACTCAGCCTCCTGGTCGTGTGGTCTCACTACTCGAAGCGTACGTCGTCCAGATAGAACGTGACGGGGCGGCCCCGCCCCCCCAGGGTCCAGAAGAACCCCGACTTGACCCGGGTGAGATCCTTCCCTTTCAGCTTGATCGTATAGCGCTTCCAGTCTTTCTTCAGTTTCACTCCTTCGAGCTTGGCCTTCACGGTGTCGGGATAGGGCTTGTCGCTGCCAAGTATACCCACACCAAAGTCGATCTTCTCTCCGCCTTCCTTTCCACGCGCCCAGAAGGTGAGCTTTTCGGCGCCCGTCAGATCGAACCCACCGGGTTGGTCGCCCCAGTCGTTCGCCGGATGCTGCCACACCACACCCACCCAATAGCCCGGGTCCGAGTAGGTGAATTCGATACAGGTGGCGCCGCTGTGAGGCGATTCCGTCGATTCGAGGTCCATGGTGAGAGCGCTGCGGCCACCCATCCAGCCCGACGGCACCCACGGCTGCTCGTGTCCATCGGCATAAACGGCCAGCGGTAGTTTGATGCGGGCCGGCTCGGCCGGGCCGTCGACCTTGATGGAAACGTTGGCAGTGGCACCGCCGCCGGACCCATCGCTTGCGGTCATGTAGAGGCGGTACACGCCCCCGCCCGGCATCTTGAGTGTTGCCCCACTCGCCGATGCCGACGCGATGACACCGTCCAACGCGAGCGGCGTGGCCTGCGTGTCGCCGCCCGTGAGGTAGATGGTTGCTTCGCCCCGCACCTCCCACGTCACAAAAACCTCCGCGCCCTCGGGGTCCACGATGTCGAGTGCAACTTCGACAAAAACGCCCGGCTTGACGACGTCCGGACCTTGCAGCGCGAACGACCGTATCGCCGGGCACCGGTTCAGCGGCGCCTCGCCGGTCCACACTTCGGTCATGACGTCGACGGCCGCCAGTTTGTCTCCCGAGGGTAGAAACATACCGTACCACGTCGCTGTTGCCTCCATCTTGGAGCCCCATGTGAACGCAAACCCGCCCAGGCAGAGGCCCTTCGCGTCGAGGCATCCCCTGGTGAACGCGTCACGGTAGACTGCCGCCTTCTCGGTACTGGTCAGTTCCGGCGGAGCCCCGTAGCTCGTCTTCTCGATCTCCCACACACCCGGCGGTCCGAATTCCGTAATGACAATCGGCTTGGTTCCACCCAGCTTGCGATACCGTTCGGGCACCGACGGCAGACCGCCGTATGAGTTGATTCCCATGACATCGATGTGCGGACAGAGCTGATGCACCGCCTCCACCCGGCGGCCGCCGATGTCGGCCGTAACGGACATCGTCGGGTGGTTCGGGTCCAGTTCCTTGACCATGGCGGCCAGGGCCTGAACGTGCGACCAATAGGCGGGGTTGTCGCCGCCCTCAAAACCCTCTGCCTCGTTGCCGATCGCCCACATTAACAGAGCAGGGTGATCCTTGTACGCGAGCACGTCCTTGCGCACGCGCTCGAACTGCTCTGCCACGGCATCGAAGGAGTTGTAGTCGAAGCCATGTCGCTCGTGTCCAAGCCAGTGACCGACGACCACGGTGAGACCGAGCCGTTGCGCTTCATCGAGTTGATCACCCAGATCGGGTCCCACACCCCATGTCCTGAACGTATTGCCTCCGGCCTCGGCCAGCGCCTCCCTGGACGCGTTTCCACCTGCACCTTTAATAAAGTACGGCTTTCCACCGCGCAAAAGCTGCCATCCACCTCCGGCAAGCTCCACGACCTCGACGGGGATTGCCTGGGCGTTGACGGATCGCACCGGTGTCAAGATCAGGATGAGTAACAGGAATAAACCAACAGGTCGCACGATGAAGTCTGGGTACACTGGTTAATTACCTCCTCTGAACATTGGCTCCCGTGGCCGCTCTTATTGCCCGGGTGCTTTTGCAGTCCCGCGTATCGCCTTCAGGTCGCGATGCATCTTTTCGGTCTCGGCGGTGCTCAGCGGATAGAACAACAGGATGATGCTGTTGAGCAGGGCGAGCGCTCCGGGAATGATGCAGAACATGACGCGGATTCCCATGAGGGCATCCGGAGTCTGCTCCTGATTGGCCACAAAGCCGCAGGCTGCCAGCAGCCAGCCCGAGGCCGCCCCGCCAATCGTGAGCCCCATCTTCTGGGCAAACATCGCCGCCGAGAAGACCAGCCCTGTGGCTCGGCGGCCGAATTTCCATTCCCCGTAATCCGCCACATCGGTGTAGAGGGCCCAAACCAGCGCCGGGGTCGGTCCGGCCAGGAGATTGCCGAGCAGGTTGATCAAGAACATGAGCACGATGGCATCGGGTGGAATAAAGAAGAAGCCCAGGATAGTGACAGCATTGGCGAAGGTGAGAGCCACGAGAGCGTTTCGCTTTCCGAAGGTGCGCCCCAGGATTCCGGTGAATGCCACACCGATGATGAAAGCGAGCATCCCGGAAGACAAGAAGAGCGTAGTGGTATCAAAACTCAGAAAGAAGGCCGTCCCCGCACGACCCAGCGAGAAAATCGTTTCGTCACTGTTGCCCACGTAGTACTTGAAATAGTGAACCGTCACCGCACCACGCACCGCCACGTTCGCCAGGGTGCAGATGGCCGCCCCGATCATGATCAACCAGGGCTTGTTGCGGCAAAGGATCCTCAAGTCCTCCAGCACGCTCACGTCCCGTTCCAGTTGCGGCTCGACCCGTTCACGGGTGGTGACATACGTCACCAGGAACATAAGCACCGAGGCCACACCAAAGACCGCCATCGTGGCCTGGAAACCCACCAGTTCGTTCCCCCCACCGAAGAGCTTCACCAACGGCCGCACCATCAAGGAAACGATGAAGCCGCCCCCAAAAGCGCCGATAAACCGATAGGTCGAGAGCGCCATGCGATCGTCCTGACGCGGCGAGATGACGCCCATCAGGGCCGAATACGGCACATTGATGGCCGTGTAGATCATCTTGAAAGCGATGAAGGTGGTGTAGGCATAGAACAGTTTGCCGGTCTCTCCCAAATCCGGATTGGCAAAAATGGCGTAGCCCAACAGGCCGTAGGGCAGCGCGCACCACAGCAAAAAGGGCCGGTATTTGCCCCGCTTCGTTTGCACCCTGTCCGCAATTGCCCCCATCAATGGGTCGTTCACTGCGTCCCAGAGATTCGCAACCAGATACATGGTGCCGATCGCGGCCGGGTTCAGGCCAAAGACATCCGTGTAGTAATAGAAGAGGAAGAGATTGAAAAACTGGAAGTAGAGATTCGAGGCGGTATCACCTAAGCCATAACCGATCTTCTCGATGACACCCGGGCGAGATGAGCGGTCTTCTTCAGGATTAGTGATCATCACGGGTGCCTTGGTAGTTAGTGGCGTTGCGTCCTGATCTGATTGCCGATCATTTGAGCAGAGTCATCTTCCTCATCGCGCGATACGCCCCCG